>CBFGPY010000019.1:0-12988 GCA_965650755.1 uncultured Chromatiaceae bacterium
TCTGAATTGGGTTATTTTTTAAATGCACTGCTTGGCTATAAATCGAGCCCAAGCCAGGGCCAGCTGTTGGCGTGGAGTCTGCTGCTGATATGTTTGCTGGTGCTGCGCCGGCGGGAGTTAAAGTCATGAGTAAAATGACCGGAGTGATGGCACTGGCCAGCGCCCTGCTGATGGCAGGATTGAGTGCCGGGGCCCGGGCGGATGGCCGTGTGGTGGACAAAGTCTATCATCCGTATGTGCAGCCCTATGAGCAGGAATTCGAATACCGTTACGTCTACCAGAAGCAAAGCGCGCATCAGAATGACAACGATATGGCGCAAAAACTGGGTTATGGCCGGGCCATCGCAGACCGGCTGGCGCTTGAGCTTTATGTGATGGCCGAACGCCGCTCGCCGGATGATTACCATATCAGCGGTTATGAACTGGAAATGCGCTGGATGCTGACCGAACAAGGTCAATACAGTGCCGACTGGGGGATGTTGTTTGAGTTGGAGCGGGAAAATCATCAAGGCAATTTCGAGTTTACCA
Source organism: uncultured Chromatiaceae bacterium (assembly GCA_965650755.1). GTDB lineage: Bacteria > Pseudomonadota > Gammaproteobacteria > Enterobacterales > Alteromonadaceae > Pararheinheimera. The sequence continues at coordinate 529 of CBFGPY010000019.1, forward strand.
GCGGCCTTTTGATGGAAAAAGAATTTGGCCCCACCAGCCTGACCTTAAACGCGCTGGCTGTTTACGAATGGGGCAACAATATCGAAAACGAGCTTGAGGGCGAATTCCGCCTGCAATATCGTTATCGTTATCTGCCGCAGCTGCAACCGGCCTTTGAGTTTTATGCCGGCGAAAATTACAAAGGCGCGGGCCCGAGTTTAATGGGCGTGCAAAAATTTGAGCAGATGAAAATGCTGAAATGGGAGCTGGCAGTGATTTTTGCCATCGACGCCTCTACGGTGAACAACACGCTGCGGTTTGCGCTCGAGTATGAATTCTGACCGGTCGAGGTGATCCTGACTTGTCCTCTGCCGCAACCCCTTGCTGTGGGCAGTGAATTTAGGTAAGTTTTGTGACGCTTTTGTTGCGGCCTGAGCCTGCTGAACCTTAAGGTTGTTTTAAGACTCGGCCGCGACAATACCCGATGTATAACAACTAAAAGTTGCAGGGATTAGATGTCACAGCAGTCATTGTTCGGCCGGATCAGCGGTCCTTATCTGGTATTTACTCATTTTATTGTGCTGGCACTGGCTGGCTTATCCCTAAGCCGTCTCGCGCTGATGCTGTGGCAATGGGACAGGGTACAAGCAGCCGGCAATCCGCTGTGGATGCTGGTGCAGGGTGTACGCGCCGACCTCATTTTACTTGGTTTACTGCTGGTGCTCCCGGTGTTACTGGCACCCGTGCTGGCGTTGTCCCGGTTTAAAACCCTGTGGCGGCGTTTTAGTTATGTCTGGTGTCTTGTCGCGCTGACCTTATTGATTTTTATCGAATTATCCACCCCTTCATTTTTACTGCAGTACGACATCCGGCCAAACCGGTTATATGTCGAATACCTGAAATACCCGAAAGAAGTGTTCAGTACCTTATGGCATGGCTTCCGCTTGCCATTGCTGCTCGGCACTGCTTTTACGGTGTTGCTGGTGGTGCTGGCGGCCCGGCATTTTCGCGCTGTGGCACAGCAGCAGGGTTGCACCTCTAATAAAAAATTATGGCTGAGCTGGCCGCTGGTGGTGCTGCTGGTCTTTATCAGTATTCGTTCAACCACACAGCACAGACCAGCCAATCCGGCGCTGTTTGCTATTACGCCGGATGCGATGGTCAATTCGTTGATTATCAGCTCGGGTTATTCAGTGCTGTATGCCGTCTACAGCCTGCGCCACGAAGCCCGCTCGACTGAGATGTATGGCAAACTGGATGAAAAGACGATGCTGCAGCAGGCGCTGGACTGGCCCTGGCTGAAGCACTACCAGTTCAGCAATCCGGCACAGCCTACCTGGCACCAGCAGCAAGCGACGGTGAAACGCGACAAGCCACTGAATCTGGTCATTGTGCTGCAGGAAAGTATGGGCGCGACTTTTGTCGAGTCACTCGGTGGTGTACCGGTGACACCTGAACTGGAGCAGCTGAAACAGCAAGGTTTGTGGTTTGAGCAGCTTTATGCCACAGGTACCCGTTCTGTGCGTGGCATTGAAGCTGTAGTAGCCGGATTTGCGCCGACGCCGGCACAAAGCACTGTGAAACTCTCTAACAGCCAGCAAAATTTCACCACGCTCGCTTCAGTGCTCAAAGCGGCTGGTTTTCACACCCAGTTTATTTATGGCGGTGAGGCGCATTTTGACAATATGCGCAGCTATTTTACCGGCAATGGTTTTAGCCAGATTGTTGATATCAATCAGATTAAAAAACCGAAGTTCGTCGCCAGCTGGGGCGCCAGTGATGAGGATTTATTTGATAAAGCCGATGCGGAGCTGAACCGGTTGCAACAACAACGTGCGCAAACCGGCCAACCGTTTTTCAGCCTGGTATTTACCTCGAGCAACCATGAGCCATTTGAATTCCCCGACGGTCGTATTGACCTGCACGAAGAGCCGAAAAATACCGTGAACAATGCGGTGAAATACGCCGACTGGGCCATGGGGCAGTTCTTTAAAAAAGCCCGTAACAGCAGTTATTGGCAGGACACTTTGTTTTTGATTGTGGCAGACCACGACAACCGCGTGTACGGCTCTAACCTCATTCCGGTGGAAAAATTCCGCATTCCGGGGCTGATTTTAGGCGCTGATACTAAAGCCGGCACTATTGATACGCTGAGCAGCCAGATAGATTTAGCACCGACGTTGTTATCGATGCTGGGCGTCAGCAGCTGCCATCCGATGATTGGCCGCGACCTGACGCTCGATAGCAGTTCACCGGGGCGGGCGCTGATCCAGTTTGATCAGTACTTCGCACTAAAGCAGCCGGACGGCCTGACCATCTTAAAGCCGGATGGCAGCGTAGTGCGCGGCACTTACGACGAAACGAAAAAAGCGCTGCACTTAAGTGACTTACCGGCCAGCCGTCAGCAATATGAAAAGGCATTGGCGCAGGTACAGCTGCCGTCTTACCTGTACCGGGAAGGCAAATATAAAAGTGAGCATCGCTGTGAGACGTCTGTGGTCGCACCTTGAGGTGATTCTGTAGGCAAAGGCTTGTGTTGGGGTATTGATCAGTTTTAGCGTCATTACCGTAACGGGTTGCAGATAAAACAACTCGAATCCACCAGCACAGGAACTTTGCCAATGACTTTCTCTGTTCGTTTACTCCCTGCTATGGCGCTGCTTGGCAGCGCTTTGTTGTTCAGTTCAGCCCAGGCCGCTGATGCGCCCAAAATCACCAGTCAGCAACTGGCGCCCAATCTTTATCTGGTCAAAGGCAGTGGCGGTAATATCGCTGCCTTGCTGGGTAAAGACGGCGCTTTAGTTATCGATGCCCAGTTTGCTGCCACCGCGCCTTTAGTCAAAGCGGAGCTGCAACGGCTGCAAAATGGCGTGTTGGTTAATACGCTGGTCAATACGCATTTTCATAAAGACCATACCGATGGTAATGCAGCGCTTGCTGGCGGCGCCCTTATTATTGCGCATCAGGCCGTGCTGACCCGGTTACAGAGCGACGCCAAGTTCAACAAAGCCGGTTTGCCGACCGAAACCTTCAGCGGTGAAAAAACGTTGCAAATCAATAACCAGCAGGTGTTGCTGCAAACCATGCCGGTCAGCCACACCGACGGTGATTTAGTCGTCTGGTTTAAAGCACAGAACGTGCTGCATATGGGCGATTTGTTTTTCGCCGATCGTTTCCCGTTTATTGACCTCAATAGCGGCGGCTCAGTGGCCGGTTACATTGCCAACACCAAAACCATCCTCGGCCAAATCAACGCCAGTACCAAAATTATTCCAGGCCATGGCGAGCTGATGGACAAAGCCGGCCTGCAGCGCTTTTTGGCGATGATGGAGCAGACGCTCAGCGAAGTGCAGGCGATGAAAGCGCAGGGCTTAACCGCCGATCAGGCGGTGGCGAAAGGGCTGTCGGCACAGTGGAAAAGCTGGAGCTGGAATTTTATCACCGAAGAGAAGTGGATCCGGACTTTGTATCAGGCCTGATGTGTGAGCGGATAACCGGTCTGGCGCTACAGCCGGCAGGCTGGTTATCATAAGTAAAATAATTGTAATTAATGGTTGCTTCTTTGTATTGTATTAACTAGTGTGAATATTGTGAAGCCAACGTACAAGGACTGCCGCCAATGAAACTCCGTACTTCTGTTACTGTTCTTGCAGCATTGCTGCTAAGCCAGCTCTCCACATCTGCTGTTGCCGCCTCCCCAAGACCGGCGCAACCGGCACAAACTCCCACAGAACATTCCAGTCAGGCGTTACCAGCCAGCTTTTTCGGCGGGACTGAGCAGGGTAAAAAAATTGACTACAAAGTGCTGGATCTGGTGCTGCGAACTTCAGTATTAGCGGAAGGGATCCCGCAGCGCACGACAGTACCGGAACGGGAACAGCGCTACGATATTTACCGCAGTTATCCGGTCGGTGACCACTTTACTGCGCTATCTGCCAATCGTTTTCATTTTGAAGAATATCAGCAGAACCCGGAAATGCGTGATGTGATAAGCCAACTGCGCCGGCAGTTAGCCGCTGTACCGGAGCAAACTCCGCTGAATCAACTGAGTAAAAACGAACAGCTGGCATACTGGCTGAATTTGTATAACGTGACAGTGCTGGACGAAGTGATCAAAGTCTATCCGCGCAAAGATCTGGAAACCTTTTTACTTGGGACGGCAGAACAGCCAGGATTGCTCAGCCAAAAGATCCTGACAGTTGCAGGTGTACGTTTGAGCCTGGATGATATTCAGTTTGCAATTTTACCGAAGCAATTTCCAGAGCAGCCGGAAGTGATTTATGGCCTGTACCAGGGGGTGATTGGCAGCCCGAATATTCCAACCATGGCCTATACCGGTAGTAATGTGCAGCAGCAATTAGTCAAAAATGCTGCTGAGTTTATTAACTCCAACCGCGGCACTTTACCAAAAGGTACTTTGGGTTTTCGGGTCTCCAGTTTTTATCAACGCAGTGCAGCCTATTTCCCGGATTTCCAGGCGGACCTGCGTAAGCATTTAGCCACCTATTTACGCCTTGACGAACAGCCTTATCTGCAGGGCAATAAAACTATTCTGACGAATCTGTCCAATTACAACGTCACCGATGTGTACGGCACATTGCCAAATACCAAAGGTCATAAAACCGCTGTCAAAGTGGCGGCGCTGCCATTGGGCCCGGTGGTTGCGCGTAAACTGACGTCCGAGCAGCTGGAAAGGTACCATTTGCTGAAACAACGCGGACAGACCATGCAGGCGCAGCAGCATCAGCTTACGTCACCACAGCAGCAGCCCGCAGCGGCGATTTAACGTCCTTTTGGATGAGAAGAAAAACAAAGCCCGCAATGCGGGCTTTAGTTTTTAGGAAGTTCTGGTGCTACATCAGTTGCGGCGGGGTTTTGATGCCGCGGGCATTGCGTTTGCCGGCGATCTCGAGCTCTGCCAGATGAAACAGATTGGTAAAAACCAGCGGCGGCGCCGGATAACCGAATTGTTCGATAAAAGCGATTCGGGCCTGTTCCAGTAACAAATTGCACAGCTGGTCGTACTCGGAGTGGCCGTCGTAACTTAAAGGTTCCTGCAGGCTGGCCAACTGATGTTGCTGCTGCATGCGGATAAACCAGTTCAGCAAAAACTCGTATTCTTTGACGTCAAGAAGTTCGCGGCAATCCAGTCCCATATGCACCCCTTTAAGTCCCGCAAAAAGTTCGGTAGTCACAAAAATCAGCCGGCGGTAAGGCTGCCCAATAGTGGTCATCAACAAAAGGCGTCTCACTGGCTTTCACAAATGCTTTGGCCGGCGCCAAATCGCCGTTTAAAGCACTCTCGATGATTTGTTCAATACGATAGTTACGCGGAATAAAGGCCGGATTGACCCACAACAGCTGTTGGCTTAATGCTTCCGGGCGGATAGGGCTTGCCGCCAGCCGGTTTAACCAACGTTGTTGCCAGGTATCAAATGCGGTTGGGTCGGCAAAAAGTGTTCTGGAGACTGCGCCCGGCGTTGCTGCTTCACGGGATAATTCGCGGAAAAACAATGTGAAATCAATTTGTTGCTCTGCGAGCAAGCTCAGCAGGTCATCAATCAGTGGCAGATCATCCGCCACTGGTGAATGCAGCCCTAACTTAGCAGCAAAGCGTTGCAGTCGCGCCGCCTGATACATGGCCGGAAAGTCATTCAGTACCGTCATTGCTTTGGCAATGGCCTGTTGCTCGTCAGCATCAAGCAGGCCAAGTAAAGACTCGGCCAGTCTGGCCAGATTCCACTGCGCAATAGGCGGCTGATTGCGGTAGGCGTAGCGGCCCTGGGTATCTATAGAGCTGAAACAGGCATTAGGGTTAAAAGCATCGATAAAAGCACAAGGGCCATAATCGATGGTTTCGCCGCTGACCGTCATATTATCGGTATTCATCACGCCATGGACAAAACCAAGGCTCATCCAGTGCGCAATCAGGTCGGCCTGTGCTGCGGCGATTGCGCGCAATAAAGCCAGGTAGGGCTCTGCCTCTGTGGCAAGCTGCGGGTAGTGCCGCGCGATCACATAGTCGGCCAACGCTTTTACGTCCGAAGCCCCGCCATGGATGGACGCATACTGAAAAGTCCCGATGCGGATATGGGACGCTGCCACCCGTGTCAACACTGCACCTGGTACCCGGGTGTCGCGGTAAATCACGTCGCCGGTGGTCACAGCCGCTAAAGCGCGGCTGGTGCGAACACCGACAGCCGCCATCCATTCGCTGATAAGGTATTCTCTGAGCACCGGGCCAAGAGCAGCGCGGCCATCTCCCCGACGGGAGAAGGGCGTCGGGCCTGCGCCTTTTAGTTGCACATCAAAGCGTGCGCCGCCAAGGCTCAGTACTTCAGTTAATAACAAAGCGCGGCCATCGCCTAATCTTGGTGCCAGCGAGCCAAACTGATGGCCGGTATAAGCCAGCGCTGTCGGTTGCATCCACGGCGCCAGCTGATTCCCGCTGAAATACTGCAGGCCAAGCGGCGTCTGCCGGGCATCTTCCGGCCACTGTAACTCCGCTGCTAAGGCGTCGTTAAACAGCAACCAGGCAGGTTCTGCTACAGGCGTTGGCGCCACTGTCTGATAAAACAGCGGGCCTAGTGTGCGGTAGGTCAGTTCAGCGGTAAAAGCCATGGTTGGGTTTTATCTTAGTGGTGATGATGATCGCAGTCATCGTCACATTCGTGGTCATGATCGTCGGCGAATTCGTCGTCGCCGTCCTGGTGTTGCATCACGCCCCAGCCATCATTATGACCACTGAATTTTTTGGCGAATTTGTCCAGTTCAGCTTCTTTCGCGGTGATGACAGCGTGGTCCGGTACCATATTCAGCGAGACGATCAGTTCCCATTGGTCCAGATCATTTAAATTCAGCTCAACTTCGCCGGGCTGGTCCAGTTTGGTCATGGCTTCCAGCGCTTTTTCAGCTTTGGCGCGGTCCGGGAATACCAGGTAAAAATCCAGATCCAGTGCTTTGGTTAAATCCATACCGGAATCTTGCATGGCTTGCAGCATATCGCCGTTGCCGTCGTCAGGAAATTGGCTCATTTCAGCTCCGTGTTAAGAGGGGGGAAGTAAATTGCGGATAGTGTAACATTTTTTCCGGCCCCAGTTGCTGCACGAACAGCTGCAGCCTGGGATAAAACTGCAAAAACAGTTGGTTCAGTGTGCTGTAATGCAGGCTAATCTCCGCAATGCTGCCGGCAAACTGATTGGCAAAACGGATGCGGCCGGCGATCCGGTCCAGCGCCTGACCAATCTGGTTTAAATCGCGATAACTGCCAAACCAGTCCTGCTGCACTATGGCCGTCACAGTTGCGGCCATTGCCGGTGGCATCAGGCCACGTTGTTGCCATAAATCGTGATAAATCTGCCGACAAAGACTGTCGTATGGCCGCTGTTCAAAGCGCTGCCAATGCTGTAACAGCAAATGGTCGAACAATACGTCGACCATCACAGGCGCAAAACGCCGGCGCTCTTTGCTGATTAAAGCTTTCGCTTCATGCACTTCCGCGGCGGTATCGGTAAAACGGTCAACGGCGCGGTGGCGCCAGATGCCGGCCTGCACGGCCTCCGGCAGAGTTTTGAGATCTATGCCCTGGCAAAAATCACCCATCAGATTACCGAGCCGCGACTGTGGCGTTGCTTCAGCCAGCACCAGATGGGCAAGGAAGTTCATTGCGAAAACTCTGCGGCTTTGCTTTTTGCTGATTGGTTTGGTGTTGATTGGTTTTGCGCGTGCGGGCGTTGATGCAACACAGATTGCACCAGACCGGCTAATAAAATCAGCGCGACACCGCCCAGTTGCAGCAGGCTGAGGGTTTCCTGAAATAACCACCAGCCGGCCAATATCACCGCCACAGGTTCAATATATGCCAGGGTGCCAAACACCCGGGTCGGCAGATGCTCAAGCGCAACAATCGCCAGATAAATCGCCAGAAAACCAGGAAAAAATCCGGCAAGCAGTACCCAAATTAATGTGTCTGCGGCAGGGATTGGCGCAGCGGTTAAAAACGGCAACACACATAGCGCGCCAAGCAACAGCTGATAAAATGCCCGTTGTAGCGGCGATGCGGATTTGCCGCTATGGCGGTTGGCCAGTAAAAAGCCGGTATAAGTGAACAGCGACATCAGGCCATAAACAAAACCCGGCCACTGCTCGGCCGTTAACACCAGGTCGAGTTTAAATTGCTGCAACATAGCGAAGCCGAAAAACGACAGCGCGATGAGCAGTCCGGATGCCAGATCCAGCTTTTCCCGGAACAGGAAATGCGCGGCAATAGCAGCCAATGCCGGCGCCAGATAGACCAGCATGATGGCGTTGGCGAGGCTGATAAAACTGATGGCTTTAAGAAAACACAGCATAAAACTCGCCAGTAATATGCCGTTTAGCACAATGCGCCGGTCCGGTTTTTGTTTCAGGTCGGCCTGTTTACCCAGTACCAGCACCAGCACACCTAAACAAAGCGCGCCGACAAAGAGCCGGTAAAAGGTCAGCTCTGCGGCGCCAAGGCCGGATAGACGTGCGATCACGCCGCTACTGGCCATCGACACGGCGGAACATAAGGCCAGGATCAGATAAAAATTCACAACAACTCCGTGGGATCAGGAGCCCGGCGGCACAGCGCCGGGCCCGGTGTTGACTTTATTCCGCCATCGGCTGGACCTGGGCCTGCTGGATCACGGCCTGATTCAGCGGGCCGGTGCGGCCACCTTTGCCGCCGGTATAGAGGTTAAAATGCTGCAGATAACTCATATTAAAACCGTCTGTGATGGTGAGGGTACAGTGTTCACCGGCTTTGACGCGGAACATGGCACGGCTGGACCAACCGGCTTCCAACGCTGTGGCCAAATGTGGCATCACCAGTGTCGCCTGCTGTAGACCAGACTCTGGGCAGTTGGCGTTTAAGCGTTTCACCACGGCAGTAATGCCGGTATTAATAGGACCATTATCAATAAAATATTGCAGCCGCAGTGCATGTAAACCGTCTTGGTTGGCGCTGAAGTTCAGCTGTAGCTGTTGCTCCGGTGCGCCCCAGTTTTTAAACACTGGCTGATTCAGGTAATCGCTGATTTCATGATCAGCACTGACCAGGCCCTGACCTGCAACAAAGTTAACCGCTGCGCCGGGCGTACACAAAGTGCGGCTTGGCTGCGAACTCAGCCCGCTGTCTTTATAACTTTGCGTCAGCGCATAACACTGGCTGTACGCAACTTTGGCCTTACTGTCCGTCCACTCTTGTTGACGCGGTTTAAGCTTCACCGGCACGCCATTTTTATACAGCGTGAAACGGGTGTCGCTTTCGCCGGCAGCGTCAAAGCTCAGGGTTGGAATGCCTTTTTCATTTGTGCTCAGTTGCAGCAGCGGCTCTTTTGGAGCCAGCAACTGACGTTTTTCCTGGCTGCTGAGGCTGGCGAGCGGGCCTGTGTTGTTGGCGGTGCGCAGTTGGGTGGTGCGGGCTTGCGGTGCGTCTAACGCCTGCAGTTTCAGCACCAGCTCGTTACGTTGCTGGCTGAAATCACTGAGTTTGATACTGAATTGCTGGTTGCCGGTCAGTGCCTGGGGCTGACCATTGAGGCTGATTTGCGCCAGGCGATAAACCTGACCACGCCGCGCCTGTGCCGGCAGTTCCAGCTGCAGGTCCAGCGTGGTGCCGGCCAGTGTCAGGTTTTGCAGACTGAGATTGTTACCAAGATCTAACTCGCGGGCTAAATCAACCGGAATATATGGATTGATGTTGAGCGTGCCAGCGCTGAGCTGGACACCAAACAGCTGACCGGCCACCAAATCGCCATAAGCCGCAACAGACCAGAGCTGGCGTTCTGAATTAATCACCGGGCCGGATAAGGTGCCGTCTTCGACATGGGCTTTTTGGCTGAGCCATTCCAGATTTTCCATATTGGATTGATTGAGCACTGCACCCTGATACAGCGATACGGCCACTTTCTGGAACAACTCTGCCTGATTTTGCTGGCGCGCGGCCCTTAGCAGATAAGCGCTGACAAAAGGCCAAATGGCGCGGTTATGGTAAATCGGCACGTCCGGCAGCGCCGGGAAAATCACCGGTGGACCGGCCTGGGTCAGCGGGTAGTTTTGCAGAATTTGGTCAGCCTGCAGCGGCGAGGCCACACCATGGGTGATCGCAAGGGCGAGACCCAGCAAATCATATTGCTCAACCGCCAGCGGGTTATAGGCCTCGCCGATATAACGGGCGTACAGACCCCGTTCCGGCAGCCAGAACCAGCTGTTGATCGCCTGTTTTAACGCCTGCGCCCACTGCGCAAGTTCTGCTGCGCGGGCTGGTTCCAGCGTTTTGGCGGCTTCTGCAGCCCGGCTTAACGCCACATAATGCAACACGTTGGTCGACAAGGAAAATGACTCGGCCAGGAACAAAGTGTCTTTGGCTGTCCAGCTCGGGTAACTCTGTTCACGCCAGTCGAGGAATGAGGTTTCACCGCGATACAGGCCTAGTTTGGTATCAAAAATATAACTGCGGTCTTGCAGGATGGTATTGCGGGCAATCGTATACCAACGTTGCTGCCAGTCGGCTGCGGCCAGCTGATTAGATGCGCCTTCCGGATCCTGAGCAGTCAGGCCGCTGGCGGCCAGCACCCAGACCACGCGGTCGGAACTAACCGGCCAGCTGCCGCCCGAGCCGGTGTCCTGCAGGGCGACTTCGGTATTTTCCACGCCGCGGGCAATCAATTCTGAGCGCACCTGCGAAGTTTTAAACAATAACGAAGTTTGCGCCCGCTGCGGGTCCAGTGCGCCCAGGCCTAAATCCAGCGCATAAGATAAATCACGGGTCCAGACATAATGCCATTTGGCGCCGGTCTCAAAACAGGGGCAAGGCAGCGCCTGCTGGTCGTTAAAGCCCCAGTCCGTGATCTCGCTGACACTATTTTGCTGACGTTCCAGCTGACTGAGCGCAAAGGCGGCGTCAAACAGCGGGTTTTTACTGATGAGCAGCGCGTCAGTGCTGGCCGGGCTGATGGTTTTCTCCACAGGCGCGGTCGCTGGCCCGCTTTTTAGTACAAACTGGCGGCTGTTGATGCTGCCATCGTCATTTTTTTGTGTCAGGGCTTCCACACTGACACTGCCGAATTTGCTTTGTAGCTGGCGGCTTTGTAGTTCGCCGGCCAGACGTGGCGTGACGGTTGACATGGCCGCGGTGTCGGCTGACGGTCCCGAGTCTGGTTGTGGTAATGCTGCAGGCGCGACCGCTGGTTGGGCAACCGTCTGTTGCGCCTGGGCGGCATGGAAAAAAAATGGTGAGAACAATAAAGTGGCCGGCAGCACAAAAGCAGTATTCAGGCGGCGCAAGCATCGGGTAACAGAATTCAGCAACATGGAGAAACCCAGCAAAAACTAACAGGAAGATGTCTGAGTGTACTCAATGGCAACGGCTTAGGGTACACCTGGCATCAGCCTTTTTACTGCTGAACTGCTGAAGGCGCAGCTGAGCCCGGTACACAATGTCAGATCTGCCGGCTTTAGTTCGATGCAGGTTCTTGTGTCGTGCAGCAGGGGGGCCTCTGTCAAAGCTGGTGGTTGCCACTGCCCGGCTAATACCTGTGCGCGCTCGGTTTCAGTTAAAATGCCGCGTAAACGGGTACGCCTGCGCTGTTTGCAGGCTTGTGGCTCCGGGCTTAATAACGCGGCCCGGAATAACTGTGGCTGGTCAATCATGGCAAAAGCACAGCTCCAGAATAAATAAGCGCTGTGGCGCAATAAACCTTGTTGTTGCTCTTGTTCAAGCTGCGCGATCACAGGAGGGAGCAACGCCGGGTTGGCGAGAATTTTGTCCACCATGGCGCTGTGTAGCTGCAAAATGGTGGCATCAATGCTTTTCTCCTGCGCACCTTTGGGGCTGTCGGTGCGGGTTCGGCGGCTGCGGGTGGCTTGTCCGTCCTGTAAAGCACCGCTGCGGCGTTTTTGCTGAAACTGGTCAAAACGCTGGTATTTGTCTGTGTCTGGCATCAGGGTTTAGTAGCTGTTTTTTATGTCTGGATTGTACCTGATATAACTGCCGGCGGATCAGTGAAAATCCCGGCTTGGTAGCGGTAAAGGGGGCAGCAGCGGGTCCAGGCTTTCGATGCGGCCAGCCACCAGATGGCAGACTAAGCCTTCACGTTGCAGTACACCATGTACCAGCCAGAGCCGGCTGCTGATAAAGGTTTGTTGCTGCGCGAGTGCGGTTGCCTGCCAGACAATCAGGTTGATTTGACCGGTTTCATCTTCCAGTGTGACAAAAGTAACGCCGCCGGCGGTGCCGGGACTTTGCCGCACTGTGACCAGACCTATCACCCGTAGCACCTGGCCTGGGCGGGCGCTCAGCAAATCACAGGCGCGTTGCAGCGATTGTTTCGCCAGCGTCGGATGCTGTCGTAATAAAGCGACCGGATGCAGCTGCAGGCTGAGGCCCAGGCTCTGATAATCCTCGCCCAGTTGCTGCCAGGCGTCTGGTGCCGACAGTGGACAAAGCGGCTCATCC
>CBFGPY010000020.1:0-12973 GCA_965650755.1 uncultured Chromatiaceae bacterium
ATGCCTTTACGCCGACTTATCTGGCGGCCAGCACTAAAGTTAAATCCTAAGGACTCTTTATGTATTTACCGCAGGAAATCATCAAGTTAAAACGTAACGGCGGCCAGCTGCCAGAGGCGGCTATTCAACAGTTTGTTACAGGCCTGACCGACAACAGCTTCAGTGAAGGCCAGACGGCGGCGCTTGCCATGGCGATTTATTTAAATGGGATGGCGACGGAAGAAACAGTTGCACTGACCCGCGCCATGCGCGATTCCGGCGCTGTGCTGAATTGGCAGGGCAAGCTGGATGGCCCGGTGGTGGATAAACATTCCACCGGCGGTGTCGGTGACAAAGTCAGTCTGATGCTGGCACCGATGATTGCTGCCTGTGGCGCCTATGTGCCGATGATCGCCGGCCGTGGCCTGGGTCATACCGGTGGCACTGTCGATAAACTGGAAACTATTCCCGGTTACAGCTGCACCCAGCCGTTAGATGTGATTCAGCGTGAAGTGGCGAGGCTTGGCTGTGTGATTGTCGGCCAGAGTGCTGAATTAGCCCCTGCTGATCGCAGACTGTATCTGATCCGCGATGTCACGGCGACTGTGGAGTCTATTCCGCTGATCACGGCGTCGATTTTGTCGAAAAAACTGGCGGCGGGTCTCGATGTGTTAACGATGGACGTCAAAATCGGCTCCGGTGCCATTATGAAAAATATCGACGATGCCTCGGCGCTGGCGCAGAGTATCGTCAACACCGCCAAAGGTGCCGGCGTACCAACGCAGGCCCTGCTGACCGACATGAACGAATGCCTCGGCAGCAGCGCCGGTAACGTGCTGGAAGTGCTGGAAACTCTGGATTATCTGACCGGAAAATACCGTGAGCCGCGGCTGCATCAGGTGACGCTGGAACTGGGTGCCAGCATGCTGCAACTGGCCGGTTTATTTGCGGATAAAGCCAGTGCGGTGGCTGCGCTGGAACACAGTCTAACTTCAGGTAAAGCGGCGGAAATTTTCGCGAAAATGGTCGCGGCCATGGGCGGCCCGGCCGATTTGCTGGAAAAACCTGAGCTGTATCTGGGCAAGGCGCCGGTGATTCAGGATATTGTCGCACCGCAAGCCGGTTATCTGGCGGCCAGCGACACCACGGCGGTGGGTATGGCGGTGGTGCGTTTAGGCGGTGGTCGTGCCCATCCGGCGCAAGTGATTGACCCTGTGGTTGGTTTCAGTGACGTGCAGGCGCTTGGGTCGAAAGTCGCCGCCGGTGACGTGTTGGCGCGGGTGCATGCGGCATCAGTGGAAGCGGCGGCGAAAGCCTCTGCCGAGTATCTGGCAGCACTGAGTTTCAGCGACAGCGCGGTCAACCTGCAGCCGATAGTGCATAAAGTGATTGATTAATGCGAACGCAGCTGAAGCCCGGTTTGTAACCGGGCTTTTTTTTGGCTTACGCCAGCGCCGGTAAAAATTTGTAGCATTTTCGCCTGTCTGGCTGACACTTTCCTGCTGTCGGCGGATCCAGCGTTGTTGCATGCTGTGCGCGGCGCAACAATGGAGACTGCAGATGTCGCAACGGATTGAAGGTTTTGACCTGGCCCGGGCCATCGCCATGCTGGTGATGGTACTGGTGAATTTTAAAGTCGCGATGTTTAGTGGTGCTGTCACGGATAGCGGTTTTGGACTGGATTTGCTGGATGGCCGCGCCGCAGCGGTATTTGTCACTCTGGCCGGAATTGGGCTGAGCCTGCTTAGTGCAAAGGCCCGGCTGCAGTGCTCAGTGCAATTACAACAGCAAGTACAGCAACAAGTGCGGCGTCGGGCAGCATTTCTGTTTGTCGTGGGACTTGGCTTTGTCACCATCTGGCCGGCGGATATTCTGCATTATTATGGGGTGATGTTGGCGCTCGCCAGTCTGATGCTATTTTGGCGCGATAGTCTGCTGCTGGTGATGGCATTGATCGTGGTGCTGGCGTTTCCGCTCGCGCTCTGGCTTGGCGTTGATTACAACGCTGGTTGGCACTGGCCTAGTCTGACTTACCCGGAATTCTGGTCATGGGCTGGTTTCTCTCGTAATTTGTGGCTGAATGGGTTTCATCCGTTGTTGCCCTGGTTCTCGTTCCTGTTGCTCGGGTTGTGGCTGGGCCGGTTGAACTGGCAACAGAGTGCAGTGCAATGGCGGCTGTTTATGGCCGGGGTTGGCCTGTTTCTTGTTACCGAAACGCTGGTATTGGTGTGTACAGATCCGCAGTGGTCTGCCTGGCTCGGACAAACTTCGCCAATGCCTCCTTTACCTCTATATGTCTGCTCTGCCATGGGTTCGACGCTGATCTGGCTGGTGTTGGCCGTGCAGGTAGCCAGCCGCTGCGCTGGGACCCTGCTGGTGCAACAGCTGGAACATCTAGGCAGATTGGCGCTGACCTTGTATCTGACACATATTCTGCTGGGGCTTGGCATACTGGAAGCGCTGGGATTGTTACAGCAGGCGTCTTTAATGTTGGCTGTTGGCAGTGCCTGCGCATATTTAATGTTGTTTGGGTTATTTTCAGTCTGGCACCGCCGGCATTTTCAAAGCGGGCCAGTGGAATGGTGCTTGCGAAAAGTTACGGGCGACACCAGATCTGCATAAAGCATCAATCTACAGGAGCACCGAATTGGACACGACTGCGCTGATTATTATTGATATGCAGCAAGGGTTATTTGCGCAACAGCTGCCGGACGATTATTTCGCCGTGCTGCAGCGTTTGCAGATGTTGTATCAGGCGGCCCGTGACGCACATCGGCCGGTCATATATGTCTGCCACGAAGCGCCTGACTCGGTATTGGCGTACCAAAGCCCGGGTTGGAAACTGGTGGAAGGGTTGCAGCTGGCGCAGGATGATTTGTTAGTGCGTAAAACCACGCCGGATTCATTTTTACGCACTGATTTGCATCAACTATTACAGCAACATCAGATCAACCGGTTAGTCATCGCCGGTTATGCCAGCGAATTTTGTGTCGATACCTCAGTGCGTAGTGCTGCCGCACATGGTTATGCTGTCGATTTAGTTGCAGACAGCCATACCACGCATGACAAGCCGCACTTAGCTGCCGCCGGGATCCGCGCTCATCATAATGCAACGCTGGCCTCTGTCCGTAGTTTTGGCGTGCCAATCCGGTCTATCCCTGCTACTGAGGTGGTATTTGCCGGCTGAAGCGCAATTCCGCTGGCCTGGCGGTGACTGCCGGCTGTTTGTCGGTGTGGCGCTAAATCCATCACAGCAACAGCAAATGGCGACTGTACTGGCTGTGTTGCCAGCGGAACTGAAGCCGGTCCCGGTGCAAAATCTGCATCTGACGCTGAGGTTTTTAGGCCAAAGCAGCGAAATTCAGGCTCGTCAGCTTTGGACGCAACTGAGCACAGCGCCACTGCCGGCTTTTGTGGTCAGGCTGGATAAATTATTGTGTTGGTCTGGGCCCAGGGTGCTGTGTCTGGCCGGCGAAGTGGCAGACCCGGCATTGCGAATGCTTGATGGCACGATCACACAGGCGGCCGCCAGTGCCGGCTATCCGCCGGCCCAACATGCGCTGCACCCGCATCTGACGTTGGCACGTGGTGCCAGACAGTTACCGCTCTTGCCAATCACTGTGCCGGCATTAGAAGCACAGCCGACCGAGCTGCACCTGTATCAATCCGTTTCGACGCCAGCCGGTGTGCGCTATCCGGTGCTGGCGTCTTTGCCGTTAGCT
Organism: uncultured Chromatiaceae bacterium; assembly: GCA_965650755.1. Taxonomy (GTDB): domain Bacteria; phylum Pseudomonadota; class Gammaproteobacteria; order Enterobacterales; family Alteromonadaceae; genus Pararheinheimera. Next base: position 3,702 of record CBFGPY010000020.1, read on the forward strand.
ACGTCTTAGAGTATGTAGCTCAGATGCTGATGGAAACGGATCACACAATCGTCGCTTTCACCCTGCAATGCCAGATTACGGCATAACTGTTTTAACGCTGTTTCCACCTGATTCATAAATCTGCCGTAACCCCATTCTGAACTATCGTCCCGGCCTGCAGCAAAAACCAGATGTATGGTGTCCGGTAACACATCCGGTTGCCAATGGCTCTGCAGCTGTAGCAGCGGGCTGGTTAAATCAAAATTCAGCATCCGCAGCTCACGGCCGGCGCGGGCTTTGTCCAGATGGCTGTTGCGGACCAGTGGCAAAGTCCCGTCCGCGACCAAACCCAGATGCAGCAAGGCGTTGGCACTGGCGGCGTCGGTCAGCAGTTGTTCCAGCCGGATAAATAAACCGGACCAGGGCGGCATCTGCTCCGGGTCTACACCCAACACTTCTTTAATTTTCCGGCTAAAGGGCAGGCTGACGATGGCGTAATTCATCGTTTGATGAGATGGCGGAATAGCCACATCACGTGCTTCGTAGCGTTTTTCCAGATCGCGTAATTTATAGCCGTAGCTGTCGTTACAGCCTTTTTGCCGGGCGAATAAATCATAAGATAAATGCTGATGATCACGCAGCTTCATCGTCTGGTCCGGCAATGGCAGCCGTTGGCGGAACTGCTGGACCAATTGCACCACCTGCTGATGAAACGCCGCTGCTTGCGGTCGGATCTCACTACCGGTAGCCAGAAATAACAGGCTGATTTTGCGGGCGCGGTGATAAGGGTCGACAAAACTGTGCTGCGCTTCGTGATAACGCGGGTTATAAAAAAACAGGATCTGGTCCTGAGTCTGGAAGCAAAATGCTTCGGTGTGGTAACGCACCACTGGTAGTTTGTCATTGGCAATAAAACTGACGTGGCGCAATCCTGCTTGTTGGCACAAGGTAAAAAACAGCTGGCCAAGCTCTTTATAGCAATTGGCCTGATCGTCATATTGTGCCAGCAAGGCTTCGCTGACCTGCAGTTCAGCCAACAGATACTGATTATCTTTGGCGGTTTGCGGAATATAAACTTTGTGCAAAGAAGTGTGCATAACGGCTCCGTGTTCGGTATCAGGATTCGGCGCACAGTGTAGGGAGTTTTCCGGTACAGAAAGTTGTCTTAGCGCAAGCTTTGCTGAAAGTCTGGCAAAAAACAGGGACCAAAAGGTCCCTGTGTGATCTGGCTTTGTGTTGAAACTATTAGTGCAGTTTCAGCCGTGGCCGGATAATTTTGTTGATGCGGCCAATCACTGAAATGGCGATAGTACGCAGCCAGCCATGTAAGGCCACCTGATGCATCCGGTACAACGAGATATAAGCCATGCGGGCAATCCGGCCTTCAATCATCATGGCACCGCCCACCAGATTACCCATCAGGCTGCCGACAGTACCAAACCGGCTCAGGGAAATCAGCGAGCCATGATCTTTGTATTGATAGGCGGTCTGCGGTTTGCCGTTGAGGGCGGCCAGCAGGTTTTTCATCACGTGGGATGCCATCTGATGCGCTGATTGTGCGCGCGGCGGCACCCATTTGTTGTCTGGCAGCGGGCAGCCTGCCGCATCACCAATGACATAAATCTGGCTGTCGCGGGTGGTCTGTAAAGTCGGCAGTACCAGCAGCTGATTCAACCGGTTGTTCTCCAGACCGGCTAAATCTTTCAGGAAATCCGGCGCTTTAATGCCTGCCGCCCAGACCATCAGTTCCGCCGGCAGGAATTCGTCCCCCAGCTGCAGACCATGTTCAGTTGCCGCTGTCACTTTGGTTGCGACCCGCACGTCTACACCGAGTTTCACCAGTTCCTGATGCGCGGCGGCAGCAATCCGCTCCGGCAAGGCCGGTAAAATGCGTGGGCCTGCTTCGACTACGGTGATCTTCAGCCGGTCACGTTTCATTTCGTTAAAACCGTATTGGTTCAGCTCACGGGCTGCATGGTGCAGTTCTGCAGAGAGTTCTACGCCAGTGGCTCCGGCACCAACAATCGCGATATTCAGGTTTTCTTTCGGATGTTGCGGCGAATTCAGTTTGATATAGGCTTCGAGTAAACGCCGCTGGAATCGGTGTGCCTGCGCCGGACTGTCGAGGAAAATACAATTCTCGGCAACGCCTGGCGTATTAAAGTGATTGGAAATACTGCCAATCGCCAGCACCAGATAGTCATAACCAATCCGGCGCTCGGCCAACACTTCTTCGCCCAGCTCGTCTGTGAGTGGCGCCAGAATTACTTCACGTTGCTCGCGATCCAGCCCGGTCATAGTGCCCAACTGGAACTCAAAATGATGTGCGCTGGCGTGGGCGCGGTAGGTGATTTGGTCGATATCGACGTCCAGGGTGCCGGTCGCTACTTCATGCAGCAGCGGTTTCCAGATGTGTGTCGGATTGCGGTCGACCAGAGTAATGGTTGCCCGGCCTGATTTGCCGAGTTTATTGCCCAGACTGGTTGCCAGTTCAAGCCCACCAGCGCCACCGCCAATAATAAGAATACGGGGATTTGCCATGTTTCCTAACCTTTGTTTGTCATCGAGATACAAGAGCTGACTCTTGTACGCCAACAGCTCCGGGCCCAACTCCCGGGACTGTCAGCGGCGCAGATACCACCAGGTCTCCACGTCGTGACCTGAACGCAGCCGATCTGCCGAAGCAGCCCAACATCAACTGCAGTCAGGTCCGTTATTCGCTGATACGCCGCGACAGATAGCGTTTTTGTCTGTGCGACCCATCAGGTTATAAAAAAACCGGCGCGCAGGCCGGTTTCGGGATTAACTGTTTTTTGCCCGTTTCATCGAGTCGAAGAATTCGTCGTTGGTTTTGGTCATCGACAGTTTGTCGATGAGGAATTCCATACAATCGGTTTCGTCCATCGGGTTGAGGATTTTGCGCAGGATCCACATTTTTTGCAGTTCTTCCTGGCTGGTCAGCAGTTCTTCACGACGGGTACCTGAGCGGTTGAAATCGATCGCCGGGAATACACGACGCTCGGCAATTTTCCGCGACAGGTGCAGTTCCATGTTGCCTGTACCTTTAAATTCCTCGTAAATGACTTCGTCCATTTTCGAACCGGTATCCACCAGTGCGGTCGCGATAATGGTCAGACTGCCGCCTTCTTCGACGTTCCGCGCTGCACCGAAGAAACGTTTTGGTTTGTGCAGGGCGTTGGCATCAACACCACCGGTCAGTACTTTGCCTGAACTTGGGATCACGGTGTTATAAGCACGGGCCAGACGGGTAATAGAGTCGAGTAAAATGATGACGTCTTTTTTGTGTTCAACTAAACGTTTGGCTTTTTCGATAACCATTTCAGCAACTTGCACGTGGCGGCTGGCTGGTTCGTCGAATGTTGAAGCGACCACTTCACCTTTGACCATTCGTTGCATTTCGGTCACTTCTTCCGGACGTTCGTCAATCAGCAACACCATCAGTACACATTCCGGGTAATTCGAAGCGATCGACTGGGCGATGTTCTGTAACAGAATGGTTTTACCGGCTTTTGGCGGCGCGACAATCAGACCACGCTGGCCGCGGCCAATCGGTGACGCCAGGTCCAGTACACGGGCGGTGATGTCTTCTTTACTGCCGTTACCACGTTCCATCCGCAGGCGCGAATTGGCATGTAACGGTGTTAAGTTTTCGAACAGAATTTTGTTACGTGCCTGCTCAGGGCGGCCGAAGTTCACTTCATTGACTTTCAGCAGGGCGAAATAACGTTCGCCTTCTTTTGGTGGCCGGATCAGGCCTGAAATGCTGTCGCCGGTGCGCAGGTTAAAACGGCGGATTTGGCTTGGCGATACATAGATATCATCAGGGCCAGCCAGATATGAACTATCGGCAGAACGCAGGAAACCAAAGCCGTCGGACAGAATTTCCACTACACCGTCGCCGTAGATTTCTTCGCCGTTTTTAGCGTGAGATTTCAGGATGGCGAAAATGATGTCCTGCTTGCGCAGACGGGCCATGTTTTCGAGGCCCATGGACTCAGCCAGATCAACCAGCTCGTTAATCGGCTTCAGTTTCAGTTCGGTTAAATGCATATTGATGGATTCTTGTGTATCAAAACGGAAAGAAAGCTTTTCGCTGAGCAAATGGGTAAGAGTTTGGATTGGTCAACGAACAAGCGGGTTTTAGAAAAGTTGCTGGATCACACCTTAGCAGGATAAGTTTTGGCCGTCTAGTTCAAACAAAAAAAAGGCGTATAAAAAATACGCCTTTTCCGATGAGTCTACTTAGATATTGCTATCCAGGAACTCTTTTAACTGGGTTTTTGACAGGGCGCCAACTTTAGTCGCTGCAACCTGGCCGTTTTTGAAAAGCAACAAGGTTGGGATACCGCGGATCTGGAATTTTGGTGGTGTGTTCGGGTTATGGTCAATATTGACTTTCGCCACTGTAACTTTGCCTGAATATTCTTCAGCAACATCGTGCAGGATCGGTGCAATCATTTTGCAAGGACCACACCACTCAGCCCAGAAATCAACCAGCACCGGGCCTGCTGCCTGTAACACGTCCGCTTCAAAGCTGTCGTCGGTCACTTGTAAAATTTTATCGCTCATTACTCTCTCCGCTGGGGCAGGGCCACTGAACTGTGCGGCTGTGCTGCCATTAAACCGAACCTGACCGCATTGCCGGCAAGGCCTGAAATTGCTGTTAAAAAACTCGCTTCAATTTTATCCGGACTGTTCCTTATTGCAAGCGCAACGGTTATGCTTAGCCGCTATGAATAAAACACATCTCACGACACATAAGTTTGCCGACTTCGCGCTGGCGCCTCAAATTCTTGAGGCCCTGACTGCACAAGGCTACCAATATTGTACGCCCATTCAGGCGCAGACTTTGCCATTAGCGTTAGCGGGCAAAGACATCGCCGGACAGGCGCAGACCGGCACCGGGAAAACCCTGGCCTTTCTGACTGCCACCTTTCACTATTTACTGAATCATGAACCAAAAGGTTCAGGTCAGCCGCGTGCAATTATTATGGCGCCGACCCGTGAACTGGCGGTACAAATCCATAATGACGCTGAAGCGCTGGCGAAAAGTGCCGGATTTAAGCTTGCTTTGATTTATGGGGGCGAGGGTTACGATTCTCAACGCCAGATGCTGGAAAAAGGCGCAGATATTCTGATCGGTACCACAGGCCGGCTGATTGACTACCTGAAACAGGGCCTGTACGACCTGTCGCAAATTCAGGTGGTGGTACTGGATGAAGCCGACCGCATGTTTGACCTCGGCTTTATCAAAGACATCCGTTTTATGTTCCGCCGCATGCCACCTGCCACTGAACGCCTGAGCCTGCTGTTTTCTGCCACTTTGTCCTACAAGGTGCAGGAACTGGCGTTTGAACAGATGAATCAGCCGGAACACATTCATATTGCGCCGGAGCAAATGACCGGCAGCCGTATCACTGAAGAGCTGTTTTATCCGTCGAGCGAGCACAAAATTCCGTTGTTGTTATCGCTGATGGAAGAAGAATGGCCGGACAAAGCCATAGTGTTTGCCAATACCAAACACTGGTGCGAAGACATTTTCGCCTGGCTGGAAGCCGACGGCCATCGCGTTGGTATGCTGACCGGCGATGTGATCCAGAAAAAACGGCTGAAAATTCTCGACGATTTCACCAGCGGCAAGCTGGATATTCTGGTGGCGACCGACGTCGCGGCCCGTGGTCTGCATATTCCGAAAGTCAGTCATGTGTTTAACTTTGACTTACCGGACGATTGCGAAGATTACGTGCACCGCATTGGCCGGACTGGCCGTGCCGGCGAAAGCGGCAAGGCCATCAGTTTCGCCTGCGAACGTTATGCACTGAATCTGACTGCGATTGAAGACTATATCAAGCATTCCATTCCGGTCACGCAATACGACGCCAGTGCGCTGCTGACTGATTTAGTGGTGCCTAAGCCGCGTGTACGGCGCCGAATGGGACAACCAAGACCAGGTCAGAGCCGCACCGGTGGCCGTGGAACTCCGAATGGACCAAGACCAGCTCGCACCCGACCTCGTTGAAACCGGCTTTGTCCTGCCGGCGAGCACACAGCATCAGGATATCTATGCTGTGATTGATCTCGGCTCCAACAGCTTTCACATGTTGATGGTGAAAGTTGTTGGCGGCAGCGTGCAGGTGATAGGCCGGGTCAAACGCAAAGTGCGTCTGGCCAGTGGTCTGAATGACAGCCTGGTCCTCAGTAAAAAAGCCATGACCCGCGGCTGGGAGTGTTTGTCGCTGTTTGCAGAGCGGCTGCAGGACATTCCTTCTCAAAACATCCGCATCGTTGGTACCGCTACCTTACGTCTCGCCCATAACGTCAAAGTTTTTCTGACGGAAGCAGAAAAAATTCTTGGTCACCGCATCGAAGTTATTTCCGGCGAAGAAGAAGCAAGGCTGATTTATTTGGGTGTGGCACACACATCCAGCTCTGACAGCAACCGGCTGGTCATTGATATCGGCGGCGCTTCAACCGAAATGGTGATAGGTCACGGATTTGCGCCATTGCATCTGGCCAGTCTGCATATGGGCTGCGTCACTTATCTTGATCGCTATTTTAGCGATGGTTTGCTCAGTGAAGACAATTTTAATGCAGCAATAGCGGCGGCTGAAACTGAAACCGCCAGTGTCGCGCAGCAATTTCTCAGTACCGGCTGGCAGCTATCGGTCGGTGCATCCGGCACAGTGCAGGCGATGCAGGAAATTCTGGTCGGTCAGGGCATGGATGAAGTGATTTCGCTGGCGCGTCTGGAAACCATCATGCAGCAGAGTATTGCCTGTGGCCAAATCGACAAACTCGATATTGTCGGTTTGGCGCAGGAACGCAAGCAGGTATTTGCCTCGGGCCTGGCCATTTTAATCGGCTTGTTTCGGCAGCTGCATATTCCTGGCATGACGTTGTCTGGCGGTGCGCTGCGTGAAGGTATTTTGTACGGCATGCTGCCGCAGCTGCAACATACGGACGTGCGAAACCGCACTATTGCCAGTCTGATGGTGCGTTATTACATCGACCAGCAGCATGCCAACCGCGTCGCCGAAATGGCACTGCAGCTGGCAAATCAGCTGCAGGACCAGTGGAATCTGGCTAAGTTTGAAGGCCTTAGTATGCTCAGGGCCGGCGCTTTATTGCATGAACTTGGTTTGCTGATTGAATACAAAAATCACCACCATCACGGCGCCTACATTATCAGTCATACCGAACTGCCGGGTTTTACCCGTGCCCAGCAACAGTTACTGATGGCATTGGTGTTTAATCACCGTTCTGACATTCAGCGCGATGTTATTGCCCGCCAGACGATGACGTCGGTGTTGTTAGCGGTGCGGCTGACCCGTTTATTGCGGCTGGCAGTCATCCTGTCGATGCGGCGTAAACATGAGGCACTGCCTGAAGTGCAGATCAGTGCGCAGGCGGAAGTATTAATCGTGGCGCTACCTAAAGGCTGGCTGGAACAACATCCGCTGATGCGGGCAGAGCTGGAACAGGAAGTGGCTTACCAGCAAGCTGCCGGCTGGCAGTTACAAGTGCGCTAACACTTTGTGATGAATAACAAAAAGGCCGCAATTGCGGCCTTTGTCTTATTGACGGAGGATCACACCGACTGTTCTTTCAGCCAGATCGCCACTTTCTTGGCGAAATACGTCAGGATGCCATCGGCGCCGGCGCGTTTAAACGCCAATAAGGACTCCATCACCACCGGTTTTTCGGCCAGCCAGCCGTTCTGAATGGCGGCCACATGCATGGCATATTCGCCGCTGACCTGATAGGCAAAAGTCGGCACGCCAAATTCGTCTTTGACGCGGCGGACAATATCTAAATAAGGCATACCGGGTTTGACCATTACCATGTCGGCACCTTCTTCCAGGTCCATCGCCACTTCACGCAAGGCTTCGTTGCTGTTGGCCGGGTCCATCTGGTAATTCTTTTTGTTGCCGCCTTTTAAGTTCCCGGCTGAGCCTACCGCATCGCGGAAAGGTCCGTAATAACTGGATGCATATTTGGCCGAGTAAGCCATGATCCGCGTGTTGACATAACCTTCAGCTTCCAGCGCTTCGCGGATAGCGCCAATACGGCCGTCCATCATGTCAGAAGGTGCCACGATATCAGCACCAGCTGCGGCGTGCGACAGCGCCTGTTTCACCAGCGCATCTGTGGTGATGTCATTGACCACATAACCTTTGTCATCGATGATGCCGTCCTGACCATGTGTGGTAAAAGGGTCCAGCGCGACATCGGTTATCACACCAAGTTCAGGCACGTGCTGTTTCAGCAAGCGTACCGCGCGTTGTGCCAGCCCGTCCGGGTTCCAGGCTTCTTCTGCTTCTAAAGATTTTTTGTCAGCCGCGGTCACCGGGAAAATAGCGATAGCCGGTATGCCTAAGTCGGCTAATTGCCGTGCTTCTTCAAGCAGCAGGTCCAGCGTCAGCCGTTCAATACCAGGCATCGAAGCGATAGTTTCGCGTTTATTGTCACCGTCGATAATAAACATCGGGTAAATCAGGTCGTTGACGGTTAACTGATGTTCAGCCATCAGCCGGCGGCTGAAATCGTCGGCACGCATCCGACGCATCCGGCCGGCAGGGAAATAACTAGAGTTCGGGTTCATCCGCAGTTCCTTCGGTTGGCTCAGGGGCAGCATCACCGGGCTCAGATTCAGCATCGGGCTCCGGTGCGGGTGCCAATTGTACCTGATTACGCCCTTGTTGTTTGGCCTGATATAAAGCGCGATCGGCGGCCTGAATGTAATCTGTGCTGACCATCCCTGATTCTGCGACCACTGCATAACACCCGGCGCTGATCTGTACGGCAAGCTCGCCTATTTCGGTCTCAAATGGTGTGTCGGCAATAGCTTCGCGAATTTGTTCTGCCAGTGCGACCACACCGTCGGCATCGGTATTGGGCAGAATCAGAGCAAATTCTTCACCCCCATAGCGGCAGACGTGGTCACTGGAGCGTTTCAGCAACGCCTGAATACGCTGTGCCACACCGCGGATCACTGCATCTCCGGCCAGATGGCCGTGTTGGTCGTTAATTTGTTTAAAGTGGTCAATGTCCAGCATTACCAGTGCCAGCGGGCGCTGTTCACGCCGGCTGCGTTTCATCTCGGCCTGGATTTTTTTATCAAAATAAGCCCTGTTGCGCACGCCACTTAAAGCATCAAGCGTGTTTTGCTCTTCCAGCGCGCGGTTTTTTTCCGCCAGTTCGGTCAGGGCAACCTGCAACTCCAGTGTGCGTGATTGGATGTTGTCTTCTAAACGTTCGGCGGTTTCGCGTTG
>CBFGPY010000021.1:0-12595 GCA_965650755.1 uncultured Chromatiaceae bacterium
TGCTTTGCTGCGCATCCTCGACGACATTCTGGATTTTTCTAAAATTGAAGCCGGTAAAATGGAGATTGAACATATACCGCTGTCACTGAATGATGTCGTCGAAGCAGTCGCACAAGTGATGTATACAGTGGCGCTGCAACGTCAGTTACAGCTCACCGTTTTTGTCGACCCGGCCATTCCTGAATGCCTGCTCGGTGACCCGGTGCGGCTACGGCAAATTCTGTACAATCTGACCGGCAACGCCATCAAATTTACCGAAACACAACCGGGGCAACTGGGTAAAGTGCAGATCCGGGCTGAACTGCTTGATGACAATCTGGAATTTTGTCAGGTCCGCATCTCGGTCACTGATAACGGCAAAGGCATGACCCCCCGCCAGCTCAATCAGCTGTTTCAGCCATTTCTGCAGGCTGAAGGCTCCATCACCCGCAAATACGGTGGTACCGGGCTTGGCCTGTCGATATGCCAGCAATTAACTGAATTAATGTTCGGCCGCATCGATGTCGAAAGTGAAATTGGCAAAGGCAGCGTCTTTACTGTGGTGTTGCCGCTGCGCCACGCGGAGGAGCAGGTCAGCCTGCAGCAACCAGAACTACATAACCAGCGGGTGGCTATTTGCTGTGACGATCAGGACCGTCTCGAATTACTCAGCAGCTACCTCAAGGCTTTTGGCGCAGAGACGGACATAGTGCCCTACCCGCAGCTGTGGCGGCAGCCTGCTGCTTTTTATGTTGTAGACTGCAGTTTGCACAGCGATATTGCCTGGCCAGCCATATTGCCTGGCCCGGTGCTCTGTCTGGTTACAGCGGAACAGGGATTACACAGCGCGCCTGATGGTGTGCATTTACTGGAAATGAACCCGTTATGCCGCACCAGTTTAATCAGCGCCTTGCAAAGCCTGCTGGACGAGAAAAAGCCCGGCCCTGCCCCGACTGCAGCAGTAGCACATCGTTTGCCTGTTCCAGGCCAGTTGGCCCCTTTGCTGCTATTGGCAGAAGACAATCCAATGAATCAGAAAGTGCTGGTAGAACAACTACAGACGCTGGGGTATCAGGTGGAGGTCGCTGACGACGGACAGGTGGCACTGGACAAGTGGCGCCAATATCGTTATCCACTGCTGTTAACTGATTTGCATATGCCCAATCTCAGCGGCTACGACTTGGCCCGCGCCATCCGAAAAGAAGCGGCACAATATGATGACGACGAGATTGTCTATACCCGAATTGTGGCTATCACCGCAAATGCATTAAAAGGCGAAGCGCAGCGATGCCTCAGTGTCGGCATGGACGACTATCTGACCAAACCGGTTGAGCTGGCGAAATTAAACGAAGTGCTGCAGCGCTGGCTGCCTTTGCCGGCGGCATCAGATAATGCTGCTGCAACTGCCGGTGTGGTGACTAATTCCAGCGACATGACACCGATTTGTTTTACGACAATTGCCAACTTTTTAGGCCCGGACCCACAGAAACATCAGGAATACCTCAACTATTTCACCACGCAGGCTGATGGCCTATTACAACAGTTGCAACAGGCTGTCAGCGGGGCGCAAGTTGAGCGTTGCCGCAGTCTGGCACATCAGCTGAAATCTATGGCGAAAAGTGTCGGTGCGCTCAGCTTGTCAGAACTGGCTTTCCAGCTCGAACAGGCAGCTGAAAGTGACAGCGCCGGTGAGAATTCGGGCGCAACGACTGAACCGCTTTCTGCGCTATTTACGGCGTTACAGCAGAGTTTTCTGCAGGTCACTACTTATGTTGCCGACCGCTACAAAAGCTGAATAGCTTCTGTAACGGCCGGCTGATGCCGATTAGTTGGCGGAAGTATCCAGCGGAGGGAAGGATTTCACTAACTGATCAAGTGCCTGCATTTGGCGCAGATAATCTTCCAGCTTCGCCAGCGGCAAAGCGCAAGGACCATCACATTTCGCCTGATTCGGATCCGGGTGGGCTTCGATAAATAAGCCTGCCAGCCCAAGCGCCATACCGGAGCGGGCCAGCTGTGCCGCTTGTGCCCGGCGGCCATCAGCAGAGTCAATACGTCCGCCTGGTTTTTGCAGGGCGTGCGTGGCATCAAAAATCACCGGCCCATACTGTTTCATTTCATCCATGCCCAGCATGTCCACCACCAGGTTGTTGTAACCAAAGCAGGAACCACGTTCACATAAAATAACTCTGTCGTTACCGGCTTCACTGAATTTGCTGATGATATGGCGCATTTCATGCGGCGCTAAAAACTGCGGCTTTTTCACGTTAATCACGGCACCAGTGTTTGCCATAGCAACGACTAAATCAGTCTGGCGCGCCAGAAACGCTGGCAACTGGATCACATCAACCACTTCAGCCACAGGTGCAGCCTGATAAGGTTCATGCACATCAGTGATCAGCGGAATATTAAAAGTACGTTTGATCTCTTCGAAAATCCGTAAGCCTTCTTCCAGGCCCGGCCCGCGATAAGAATGCACCGAAGAGCGGTTTGCTTTGTCAAAAGACGCTTTAAACACATAGGGAATGCCAAGCTTTTCGCAAACTTTGACATAGTGCTCAGCGACCTGCAGCGCCAGTTCGCGTGACTCCAGCACGTTCATGCCACCAAACAACACAAAAGGTTTGTCATTGGCAACTTCAATCTTGCCAATCTGAATATTCATTGCAGCCACCTGGGCCTCCTTAAAAACACAGCGGCCTCAGCCCGCTGTAAAATGAATCGCCTGTTGGCTTACCCGAACAACACAGGCGTTTTGGTAATAGCGACCCGCACCATCAGCGCTAACCAACCTAAAGCACCAAAAAATGCAAACACCCGTAAGGCTTTAGTGCGGCCTTTTAACGCCATCCAGCCAAGTGCGATATAAGCCAGTAAACCGATAAATTTCTCAGTAAGCCAAGGGGTAACAAACGGATATTGCTGTAATGTCAGCATCAGGCCGAGCGCCGACAACAGTAAAAAGGTATCCACCACATGAGGCAGGACTTTCAGCAGTTTTTTCTGCAACAACGGGGAATCAAGCAAACTCAGCACAAAGCGGATAAACAACAAAGCCACGCTTAATGAGACCAACAACAAATGCGTGTGTTTTAACGCCATATACATAACAACACTCCGGAATTTCTGCGAAAAATGGACTGGGCGGCATATTTTGCATGGAAGCAGAGGCAGCGTCCATCCCCGCGGCCGAAAAGCCACACTATGCCGCGGGGTTTACCGCTGCTCCGCACTGGCGATATCACTGATGCTGCAAATCAACATAGTGAAAATCAACTTAGTACAAATAACAAAGCCACCATTGGTGGCTTTGTTATCGGGCACGCTTTATTCCTCGTCCGGGTATTTCTGTAAAATGGCTTCAATCCGGTCAATACGGCTTTTTAAGATCTCCACCAATTTGGGGTCAAATTGCCGGCCGGATTCACTTTCAATGTGTGACAATGCTGCCTCTGGCGTCCAGGGCGATTTGTAGCAACGCCGGTGCCGGAGTGCGTCATAGACATCAGCCACTGCCGCGATCCGGCCATAAATATGAATGTCTTCACCGCTTTTACCGGCCGGATAACCACTGCCATCCCATTTTTCATGATGGTCTCTGGCGATGACCGCACCTGCCTGGATAATAGCGCGTTTGGAGTTTTTCAAAATCTCATAACCGATATTGGAGTGAGTTTTCATCACCTCCCACTCGTGCTCGGCCAGTTTCATCGGTTTATTTAAAATGCCATCCGGAATGCCCACTTTGCCAACGTCATGCAAAGGCGACGCAAACATCAGCTTTTCGGCTTCATCTGTTGCTAAACCATAGGCCGTGGCCAATTCATAACAGATAAACGCCACCCGTTTGACATGATTGCCGGTTTCAATTGAACGTTGCTCGACCGCTTCACTAAGCCGGTAGACGATTTCGCGCTGAGTATCTTCAATCTCGTGCTGTAACTGCACGTTTTCATAGGCGATCTGCACGTTTTGCGAAAACAGTTCAATCAGCCGTTTCTGTGTTTCGTTGACCTGATTCGGCAAGCCGGACACATACAATAAAGAGCCATGGGTAAACTTGCTGGTGCAATATGCCACCAGATAGTTTTCGCGGTACACAATGCTGCGGCTTTTCAGCGCCTGATGGAAAGCATCCATCAGTGTCGGATCCAACACATCAGAGACAGCACGGCCTTCCTGATTTTCAAATTCGCCAAGACCGGCAAATACCACTAACTGATCCGGGTCGGTATTTTCATGGATATTACCGGCGACCAGCGACGAAGTGACCAATAAGGCATTTTCATCACAACCCAGAATCGACGTCAGCTGTTGCAGTACCCCATCGATAAACTGTTCCATCGAATGCGAGGAAAACAAATCCGCGGAGGCGGTGATGATTTTTTCCAGTCCGCGCCGGCTGTTGTCAATTGACAGAATGTCGCGGTAAGAACGCAGACTGGACATAATCACGGTAAAGAGTTTTTGCGCAGTCAGTTCAGTTTTAGATTTGTAGTCATTGATATCGTAGTTAACGATGACCTGCCGCTCCGGCGCCTGCCCGGGCTGGCCGGTGCGCAGGATAATCCGCACATAATGATTGTGCAGCTCTTCGCGGATATAACGGGCGACAATCAAACCGGCATCATCAGATTCCATCACCACATCAAGCAGGATAATGGCGGCGTCATGATGATCTGCGATTAGTTTTTTGGCCTCTGCACCTGAGTAGGCACTGAAAAATTCCAGATTTTTGCCCTGAAACGAAAAGTCGCTGAGTGCCAACTTCGTCACCGCATGCACTTCAGGCTCATCGTCTACGATCAGCACCTTCCAGCTGCCATTATGTTGCGGCACCTGCTCTTCCGGTTCATCCGCAAATAAAAAATCGTTCGCCACGCTTGTTCCCTCTTGAGCTTCGCTAACCTGAATGCAGTAGCTTAAGTGATTGAGATGAATTAATTATTTTAAGAAGAATCAGCAATAGTTATATGCGCTATTCCAGCGGTGGTCAAAAGATTGCGGCAAATTACGATGAAAAATTCAGGGGAAATATCTGGAAAAGTAAAACAGGCTTAAAGCGGTAACCGGCCGCCACTGATACGCCAGTTGCCGCCATAATCGCGCATTGAGCCGACGTCGATGAACCCGGCTTGCAGAAGGATTTGCTGCACTGCCTCATGTTGCTGATGCCCATGCTCCAGCCAGATCCAGCCGCCAGGTGTTAAGTGTACTGGTGCCTGGCGGCAAATCAGCCGGATGTCCGCCAGACCATCTTCGGCGGCGACCAATGCTGTGAGCGGTTCATAACGCACGTCGCCCTGCGTCAGATGTGGGTCTTTGGCGTCAATATATGGTGGATTGGACAGGATTAAAGCAAAACGTTGGCCTGCAACAGCCTGATACCAGTCACTTTGCAGAATGCGGGCATTATCCAGCTGCAGACGGCAACGATTGCGCTCCGCCAGCGCCACGGCATCAGCAGAATAATCCACGGCAGTCAGCTGCCACTGTGGCCGCTGTGATGCCAGCGTCAACGCAATAGCGCCGGTGCCGGTGCCTAAATCCAACACTTGTGCATTGGCCGGCAAAGCAAGCTGCAAGGCCTGTTCTACTAAAAGTTCAGTGTCGGGTCTGGGAATTAAAGTACAAGGCGCGACTTCCAGTTCCAAATCCCAGAACCACCAGCGCCCGGTGATGTAAGCCAAGGGTTCCCCCGTGACGCGCCGCTGTAACGCACTGTTTAACAACGAAAGTTCGGCTGCAGTTAACGGCTGATCCAGATATAACCGCTCACTGGCCGGATTTTTATCCAGCACATCGGCCCACAGCCGGCTGGCTTCAAACTTGAGATCTGTCGCCTGCGGGTCTTGCTGCGCCAGCGCCTGCAGCGCCGTTTCGGCCTCTGCCAGCCACTGGCGCAATAACATCAGCGATTTTCCTCGGCAAGGGCCGCCAGCTGGTCGGCCTGATGCTCGTGACTCAGCGGTTCCAATACCGCATCCAAATCACCTTCCATCACATCCAGTAATTTATAGATGGTCAGGTTAATCCGATGGTCGGTTAACCTGCCCTGCGGGAAGTTATAAGTGCGGATGCGCTCAGAACGGTCGCCGGAGCCCACCAGCAAACGGCGGGTCGACTCTTCGGCCAAGCGGTGTTTTTCATCTTCCGCCGCCTGAATGCGTGATTGCAAAACCGACATGGCGCGGGCACGGTTTTTATGCTGCGAGCGTTCGTCCTGACATTCCACCACAATACCGGTTGGTAAGTGGGTGATCCGAATGGCCGAATCTGTTCTGTTGACGTGCTGACCACCGGCGCCGGACGCGCGGTAGGTATCGACTTTTAAATCAGCCGGATTGATTTCAATGGCTTCACTCTCCGGTACTTCCGGCATGATAGCGACGGTACAGGCTGAAGTATGGACCCGGCCTTGCGATTCAGTGGCCGGTACGCGCTGTACGCGGTGACCACCGGATTCAAACTTCAGTACACCATAAGCACCTTCGCCCTGCACGCTGGCGATCACTTCTTTATAACCACCGTGTTCACCGTCGTTACAGCTGACAATTTCGACTTTAAACCTGCGTTTTTCGCAGTAACGGCTGTACATGCGGAACAAATCACCGGCAAAGATCGCCGCTTCATCGCCACCGGCGCCGGCACGGATCTCGAGGAAACAGTTGTTGTTGTCGTTCGGATCTTTGGGCAATAACAGGATTTGCAGTTCCTGATCGAGTTGCTCAATACGCTCTTTACCGGATTTAAATTCTTCCTGCGCCATTTCGCGCATGTCCGGATCTGAATCTTTCAGCATCTCTTCGGCACTTTGCAGGTCGTCCTGCGCCTGGCGGTATTGCGCAAAATGCTGAGCAATTGGTTCCAGCTGGCTGTATTCGCGGGATAACTCGCGGAATTTATTCTGATCAGAGATCACGGCAGCGTCACTTAACAGCGCCTGCACTTCTTCATAACGCTCGACCAGACCTTCGAGTTTGCGATATACCGATTCTTTCATGGAGCAATAAATACCTGATTAAGTACCTGATTTAACATCCAACTACACATCTAACAGCGTGTTGATCAATGTCTGAGGTTGTGTGGTGTCGTCCTGCAGCAACTGCCGGATAGTCCGGGTTGGTGCATGCATGAGCCTGTTGCTGAGTTTAGTCGCTAATTCTGTCATCACCTTGTCGGCACTCTGGCCGCTGGCGAGCTGATTCAGCGCCCGTTGTAATAATTCCTGTTTGACCGCCTCACAGCGCTCGCGATAATCGCGTACCCAGTCGATATTGCCCTGCAGCGACAACCACTGACTGAAATCGGCTACGCCTTCGGCAATCATCTGTTCGGCCTGTTCAGCGGCATGCTGGCGCGACTGGATATTTTGCGCGACGATATTCTGTAAATCGTCGACGGTGTAAAGATATGCGTCTTCTAGTTCCGCTACCTGTGCTTCGATATCACGCGGCACGGCCAAATCGACCAGAAACATCGGTTTGTGCCGGCGTTTTTTTAGCGCTTGCTCGACCATGCCTTTGCCAACAATCGGCAGCGTACTGGCGGTGGAACTAATCACCACATCGGCATCAACCAACGCCTGCGGCACCTGCGATAAAGTCACCACCTGGCCGTTAAACTGGCCGGCAAGCGCTGCAGCGCGGTCATAAGAGCGGTTGGCCACTGTTAAATGTGCCGCACCTTGTTCCAGTAAATGTTTAGCCACCAATTCGATGGTTTCACCGGCGCCAATCAATAACACTTTGACGTCATTGAGTTTGCCGAAAATCTGCCTGGCCAGCGTCACTGCAGCAAAAGCCACAGATACCGCACTGGCACCGATTTCAGTGTCGGTGCGTACTTGTTTGGCGACGGCAAAAGTTTTCTGGAACAGCCGTTCAAATACCGGCTGAATAGTGCCGAGCTGGCGCGACTGGCTATAGGCTTGTTTAACCTGACCTAAAATCTGCGGCTCACCCAGCACTAAAGAATCAAGGCCACAGGCCACCCGCATCAGATGGGTCGACGCTGCATCGTCACTGTGCAGATATAAATGCGGTTCAACATCAGCGCGGTTTAACTGATGAAATTGCGTCAGCCAGGCAATCACTTGTTTCGATTGTTCGTTGCTGCCGCTAAAATACAGCTCAGTTCTGTTGCAGGTGGATACAATCACCGCATCTGTCACCGCCGTTTTGGCCGTCAGATCCAGCAATGCTTCAGCGATTTGCTCTGGCGCAAAAGCCAGTTGCTCGCGAAGCGCCACTGGTGCTGTTTTGTGATTGATGCCAAGTGCAAAAATAGCGATTCACCTAAAAAATTAAATCGTCGCTTCGGCCTGTTCAGCCTAAAGTCACGGAGAAAGGCGCGATTGTACGAAAATCCACTGTCGCTGAAAAGCCTGCTACAAGGTCTAGCGTCGGTCATCCGTTCATTTCAGACAGGAAAAACTGTGTTTTTAAAGCAAAATCTCTGGGCCGGCTGTTTATTCAGCCTGCTGTTAGCCGGGTGCGCCAGCCAGCCTGCCCCTCAAGTTTCCCGCCCGCTGCCAGCCGCCGAACGTGAGCAGGCGCTGGATGCAATGACTGAGTACAAAGTGGTCGCTGCGCTTGGGGTGAAAGCGCCGGGCGAGAATGTCAGTGGCACACTGAACTGGCAACAACAAGGCCCTTATTACCAGGCGTCTATGACCAATTTCCTTGGCCTCACCGTCTTTGAACTGACCACGCATGCCGAAGGCGCCACGGTCAAAGTCGATGGCGAAACGCATCAGGCCATGTCGGCCGGCGCCTTGCTGGATTATTTATCCGGCTGGTCTTTGCCGATAGAAGAAATGCAGCTGTGGCTCAAAGGCCTGCCGGGCCCCAGCAGTGAAAATTTACAACGCGACGGCATGGGCCGCCTGACCAGTTTTACCCTGACCGACAGCCGCGCCCGGCAATGGCAGGTCAGCTACAGCGACTTTTTCCCTGATGCCAAATCGCTGCCACGCAAAATGCAGCTGCAATCCGGTGACACCCGGTTAAAACTGGTGATCCGGGAGTGGCAATAATGACTGACAATTTAATTTTACCGGCCCCGGCCAAACTGAATTTATTTTTGCATATCACCGGGCGCCGCGCGGATGGTTATCACAATTTGCAAACGCTGTTTCGCATGCTCGATGTCGGCGATGAGCTGAGTTTTCAGGCCGATGACAGCGGCGAAATCCGCTTCAGCTGTTCAGATGTCAGCATCAGCGGGGACGACAATCTCGTCGTGCGTGCAGCCAAAATGCTGCAGGCGCTGGCAGCTGAAGGTGCCGGAGCGCGTATCCATCTGAATAAACGCACGCCGATGGGCGGCGGCCTTGGCGGCGGTTCGTCTGATGCTGCGACGACTCTGCATGCGCTGAATGTGCTGTGGCAGCTGCAGTTATCCACCCAACAACTCGCCGACATCGGCTTAAAACTCGGTGCCGACGTGCCGGTATTTGTCCATGGCCAGACCGCTTTTGCTGAAGGCGTAGGCGAAAAACTCCAGCCGGTGGAACTGGCGGATTGTTGGTATCTGGTGGTCACACCGGATGCGCATGTGTCGACCGCGGCGGTGTTCACTCATCCTGATCTCATTCGCAACAGCAAGCCACTGACGCTGGCAGATTTAATGACCAGTCCGTGGCGAAATGACTGCCAACCACTGGTTGAACGTCTCTGTCCGCAGGTTGCAATAACCTTACAGTGGTTGGTAGAATACGCGCCGTCTCGAATGACGGGTACTGGTGCCAGTGTCTTCGCTGAATTCGCTGATGAACTCAGTGCTCGTCGCGCCCTGGCTGACTTACCGGCAAATTGCCGCGGATTTGTCGCCCGGGGGCTCAACCAGTCGCCGCTGCTGACTGCGTTACGACATGCCGTATGACGAGGGATCAGCGCCTTAATCGCCGAACGTGCTGATCTCAGATTTTAACCGGAGCAATCCCTGAGGATCCTACCGTGCCCGACATGAAGATATTCGCTGGTAACGCCGTACCAGAACTCGCCAAGAAAATCGCCAGCCGCCTGTACATTAAGCTCGGCGATGCCGAAGTTGGCCGTTTCAGCGATGGAGAAGTCAGCGTTCAGATTAATGAAAACGTCCGTGGATCGGACGTTTTTATTATCCAGTCTACCTGCGCACCGACCAACGATAACCTGATTGAACTGATCGTCATGGTTGATGCGCTGCGTCGCGCTTCTGCCGGTCGTATCACCGCGGTGATCCCATATTTTGGTTATGCCCGTCAGGACCGCCGCGTCCGCTCAGCCCGGGTACCTATCACGGCCAAAGTGGTCGCGGATTTCCTGTCCAGCGTGGGTGTTGACCGTGTATTAACGGTTGACCTGCATGCTGAACAGATCCAGGGTTTCTTTGACGTACCAGTCGACAACGTGTTCGCCTCGCCAGTACTGCTCGATGATATGCGTAAGCGCGAATTTCAGGCGCCGGTCGTGGTATCACCGGATATCGGTGGTGTGGTCCGTGCCCGCGCTATTGCTAAACTGCTGAACGATGCCGATTTAGCCATCATCGATAAACGCCGGCCAAAAGCCAACGTGGCGCAGGTGATGCACATCATCGGTGACGTGAAAGACCGCGACTGTATCATCGTTGACGACATGATCGACACCGGTGGTACTTTGTGTAAAGCCGCTGAAGCCTTAAAAGAACAAGGCGCCCGCCGTGTATTTGCTTACGCGACACACCCGGTATTCTCTGGTAACGCCGCAGAAAACATCGCTAACTCAGTGATTGATGAATTGATCATCACCGACACTATTCCACTGTCACCGGCTATGCAGGCGGTGAGCAAAGTGAAACAGCTGACGTTGAGCGAAATGATGGCCGAATGTATCCGCCGCATCAGCAACGAAGAATCAATTTCTTCGATGTTTGATTAAGCGTCCGCAATCTTGACAAAAGCCGCTCCCCGAGCGGCTTTTTTGTTTGCCTGACATTAGCGCCGGTGCTATCATGTCGCGCTTTTTTCCGCCAGCACACCTCGGGTGTTGTTGCCGTGAAAAAAAATATGAGCTGGTTTTCTGGTCGCGGAAACCAGCATTCTTAATTTTTGGAGATCCAAATGTCTGAAGCCATTTACACGTTAAATGCCGAAATCCGTAACGACCTGGGGAAAGGTGCGAGCCGCCGCCTGCGTCACGCGGATAAAGTTCCAGCAATCATCTACGGTGGCCACAAAGCGCCTCTGTCTATCACACTGGAACACAACAAACTGATCCAGGCGCAAGCCAACGAAGGTTTCTACACGCACATCCTGACTATCAACGTCGGCGGTGAAGAAGTAAAAGCAATCGTTAAAGCAATGCAACGTCACCCGTTCAAGCCAAAAGTAACACACGTTGACTTCCAACGCGTTGAAGCTGGCCACGAACTGCACACTGTCGTACCTCTGCACTTCATCAACGAAGCTGCAGCTGGTAAAAAAGGCGGTATCGTTGCTCACCACATCAACGAAGTTGCTATTACAGTTCTGCCAGCTAACCTGCCAGAATTCATCGAAGTTGACCTGGCTGACGTAGCTGTTGGTCAAACTCTGCACCTGTCAGACCTGAAAGTTCCAGCCGGCGTAACTATCGCTGAACTGGCTAAAGGTGCTGGCCATGACCAGGCGGTTGTTTCTGTAAACAAACCAGCTGGTAAAGCGGAAGAAACTGCTGAGTAATGTCTGACTTTGTTCAGCTTATCGTGGGCCTGGGTAATCCAGGCCCCGAATATGAGAAGACCCGCCACAATGCCGGCCAATGGTTTGTCGAACAACTGGCCCGTCGCTACAACGTCCCGTTAAAAGCCGACCCGAAATATTTTGGTCTGACCGGCAAATTTTTATTAAACGGACACGAAATCAAGTTGTTAATCCCCACTACTTATATGAATTTAAGTGGGAAGGCTGTTGCAGCTATGGCGCAGTTTTTTAAAGTCGCACCTGAACAGATCCTGGTTGCGCACGACGAAATGGCGATAGCGCCAGGTGTTGCCAAGTTTAAGCTCGGTGGCGGTCACGCCGGTCACAATGGTTTAAAAGACATCACCAGCAAATTGGGCAATAATGCCAATTTTTACCGCCTGCGCTTAGGTATCGGTCATCCGGGTCACAAAGATCTGGTCACCGGATACGTACTGGGGAAAGCCCCGCAAGCAGAGCAAAAATTAATTGAGGACGCGCTCGACGAATCGCTGCGTTGCCTTGAACTGTGGCAAAAAGACGGTCTCGTCAAAGCCCAGCATCGTTTACACAGTTTTATCGCCACGACCTGAGGGTCTGGTAACAGCGGCTGCGCTATCTTGGCGCCGGCTCAGCACTGAGGATACTTCCATGGGTTTTAAATGTGGCATCGTTGGTTTACCCAACGTCGGTAAATCTACACTGTTTAACGCTTTGACTAAAGCGGGTATCGAAGCGGCGAACTTCCCGTTTTGTACTATTGAACCAAATACCGGCGTAGTGCCTGTGCCGGATCCAAGGCTGAATCAACTGGCTGCTATCGTCAATCCACAGCGTATTCTGCCAACCACGATGGAATTTGTTGATATCGCCGGTCTGGTAAAAGGCGCATCCAAAGGCGAAGGTCTTGGCAACAAGTTTTTGGCCAAC
>CBFGPY010000022.1:0-12480 GCA_965650755.1 uncultured Chromatiaceae bacterium
CCGGAGTTGTCTGCTGCCAGATTACAGCAGCTGCTGCAGCAACAAAAACTGGCGCCGCCTTATGTGCTGATTGGCCATTCCCTTGGTGGCCAGTATGCGCAGGTGTTTACCAAACGCTATCCACAGCAGGTGGACGCATTGTTATTAGTCGACGCGCTGCCACTTGGCCTGGTCAAGCCTGTCACTGAATTTCCCTGGTACACCCGAACGGGTTTATGGCTGTTCGCGCCACAAGAGACCCGCCAGGAAATCGCCAATATCAACAGCATGGGCCAATATCTGCTGAAAGACCCACAGCCCTTTCGCAAACCGATGATCCGGCTGGTGACACAAACCGCAACGCCGCAGCCAAAATCAGCAGGCTTAGTGAAGAATCTGTTTAATGGCGTGATTTATGCCGAAGATTTTGGCGTCTGGGCACTGGATCCGACCGCTGCAGAACAGCGCATGAACACTATCTATCCGCAGGCTGAAGTCCACTATCTGGTAGCAAATCATCGGGTGCAGGAACAAATGCCCGACGTAGTGGTGGATGCAATATTGAGCCTGCTTGAGCAGCGCCAGCAAGCGATGGCGCCTAACCCAGTTCAGCTATCGGTTCAGCCGTCAGACCAGCTGCAAAAACCCGCTATGCAGTAGTTTTTCTACCAGGACCAGCCGGACGTCATCGCCAATAGGGCCCGGGATGTCTTTGATGGCAAACTCGGGCGTCTGGCGGATAAATTCCATGCTGTCGGCGACCGCCGGATGCACCAGCAGCTGGTCACCGGGGAAACGGAAATCAAGAATATGCGGCAGTACATTGCTCTGCCCTATCGCCAGTGGCGCCTGTTTCACCCGCGTATCGCGCTGCAGCGGCGCTATGGCTGTGGTGGGTTTTGCCAACTTGGGTAATTCCAGCAACATGCGGGCCTGACGGTGGGCCAGCGCCGCTTCAACAAAACCAGGTTGCTGACACAGCTGCAGCAGCCGCTCCAGGCCTGCGCGCATTTGGGCGCCGGCGACATCCAGCATTTGGCCGTGTGACAGCGCATCGGCGCGGCCGGTCAGATTCGCCCGCAGTGGCTTTTCAAAATCGGCCATATAATCCAGCGCGCTGCTGATGGCTTCGCGAATGGTCACAGGCACAAAACCAATCGAAATATGCAGCGACTCACCAGTCGATTGCACTGTATGGGTTGTGCCGCGCGGTAAATACAATAAATCGCCGGGTTTGACATCATAAACGCGGTGCGCACCGAGCGGCGGTACGCTGGCGCCTAAGGCTTTCCATTTATTCGGCAGTTTGGGCGGCTCGTCGGAGATAAACCAGCGTTTGGTACCCACCAGCTGAATGGCAATGACGTCGACTTCATCGTCATGCACCGGCGCTTCAGCACCGGTCAGGCTCCAGAACAGAACTGTGCTGGCCGGATTGCCAAACAGCAGCGTCAGGGCCCGGTTTAACTGTGCCAGCTGCGGCGTGGCGTTGGTGACATCGGGAAAACGCACTGTGTAGTCATTGCGATGATATTCGCTGAGTAAAGCTGCAAAGGCAGCGGCGTCGGGCACAGCGCGCGGTTTCGGTGCCGGCACCTGCGCCTGACGGATATGGCAGGTCAGCGTGGCGGCGTATTCAGCGAAGTGACTGAGTAATAAAGACTTCGGATCGTCGCCCAGCAATTGCCGCGCTGGCAGCGCCGTATCCGCCGTCAGTAACAATGGCCGGCGGCTGACCACTTCCTGGAAAAATTGCTCGTAACTTAATGGATGCAACACTTCTGCAAGCAGTTGGCGGGCTTGGGCAAGAATCATCGGAATACTCTGTTTATACAACCGCGACTTGAACAGCCGCAACTTCAGGATGGTTTTATCCTGAAGCGCTTTGCCGGATTAATCAAGCCATCTGCATGATCACAGTCAAGCAGTCGAATTACAAACAAGTACCGTCCGGAGCGCGGCGCGCCTCAGCTGCTAAAGGCCAGTGTTGCAGGTCACCGGGCTTTTGTTCCAGATAATAATACAGCGCTATGAGCTGCCATTGCTTGCCGTCAAAATACCACTGTAAGCTGTTGATACCAGTGAAATCGGCCTGTTGTTGCGCAGGATCTGGCCGCGATTCCACCAAGCTCAGCACTGTGGCAAACTGACCATAAATCCGTACTTCGCGGCCAATTTCACATTCGTAAAAGCCTTTTGGCCTGACCTGGCTGAGGCTTTGCAAAAAAGCAGCGCCACTTTGCTGACTGAGCGCCCCGCCGGGCCTGGCACCTGCCACCACAGCGTCCGGGTGCAATAACGGCTGCAACGCCGCAATATCAGCGGCCACACCGGGTGCATGCGACATCGCCCGCCACATCCGGCTGACTGCAGTTTCCAGCTGCTGCGTTTGCGGCTCAGCCGCATGCGCGGCCATCATCAGTACCGTCCAAGCGAGCAAAAAAATGCAACTGTTTTTCATATAGATACCTCAATAGCGATGCTAAAACAGCATAACATTGCGGTAGGCATGTCTGTCACAGCTGGGACGACTGGTGGGAACAGCGGGCTGAACAGGTGCATGGATTTACAGCCATTCCATGCCAGAAAAACCCGCAAGCTGTTGGATTAGCACCGCGCCCGGCGATACCAGCCAAGCAGACTTAAACCGAAGACTCCGAGTAACCAGGTCGCAGGAGCAGCGACAGTATTTGGTTCCGGCTGGTACTCACGATATAAATACACACCGGCCCGGTCATTAGCGATGTTCAGGTCACCCCAGCCATAGTCATCGATGTAATCAACGTAGTCTTCAACAAATTTACGGCTTTTCCGATAGACAACGTGGTAATCAACAACAATGGCAAGGGAACGATGAGTCGATACACCCCAGAAATTAAACTCATCAGCCAATATTCCGCTGGCAAATCCTGCAGAACCATCGGCGAAATCCGCCCAGAAATTCTCAGCATCCAGCTCCGCATCAGCGACATCCCCCAATAATCGAATCAGAGGTGCCGTACTGACCTTGGTATCATAATGATATCCCTGATAATTCAGGCCAAACCAATTCGACATCAGGCTACGGAAATCCAGTTTGGTCGCCACCCGCCAGCGGTCCTGTGTTTTAAACTGGCCACCTGCGTCTGTTAAATCTGTCATGACGTCCTGTAAAGAACGACCACGGGTTTCGGTCAGGTCCAGCCATTCCAGGCCTGTGGTCTGATCGACGGTCGTTTTTCCTAGGTCCAGAAAACCCAGTCCTGAAGGGCTGACCACTGTGGCCTGAGCTGACCAACCAGCCAGCAAACCACCACATAAAATACTGATGCGTAACAAAGGGGAAACAGAACGGAATGTCATGCAGATCCTCGGTGCAGAATGAAGGAATTTTTGCGTGAGGCTCAGTACCCGCACGCCGTAAAGAAACAAAAATGCAATATCCACACCATCAATAAATACATTGAAAAACAATTGGTTATATTTTTTAATTTTACATATGTAAATATTATGGACAGCAATACGCTTAATAAATAAACACATCCACCGAATTTAAGAGCCAGCAAAACAACAACGCCGGCAAAAGCCGGCGTTGGATTCTTCTGGCTGCCAAGCAGCTTTAAATCACCGCAGTTATTGCTTGATCACCTTCAGCACCGGTGCTGTTGGTGTGGCAGCATTGACTGTGAAAAGATAAGTACCACCTTCCGCGATATTGATTTTCAGGTTGTCGTTGCTTTGCGCCAGGGTTTTATTCTGACCCACAGTCACGGCCTGGCCATCACTGCCGGCACCGTAGTTCACAGTCGACCAGTCAGCTGAGGCAAACTTAAACTCATAGTCGCCGGCAGTCAGCGGGATGCTGAACTGATACAAACCACCGGTGTAGACGAACTGACTGGCTTCACCCCAGCCGTTCATGCTGCCGCGCAGGAACACTTTGGTGGCGCCGTATGGCACAAACTCAGTCACTGTCAGTACCGGTGACGCTGGCACCGCCGCATTTAGCGTAAACACATAAGTGCCGGCACTGAAGTTGGCTTTCATGTTGGCACCCTGACGCTGCAGTGTTTGCGCGACGCCAAACTGCACGTCCTGCTCGCCGCTCTTGGCACCGAAGTCCACTGTTGACCAGTCAGCAGAAGCAATTTTGAACTCCTGACTGCCGCTGCTACCAATGTTCACTTTCGCCTGATACAAACCAGCGCCGACATATTCAAAGGCGTCTACTTCACCCCAGCCGTTCATGCCACCACGCACAAAGACTTTGGTCAGGCCATATGGCGCGATATCCGGCGCGCCCATAGTCGCATCGGCTTTGAGGCCTGTACCCTGAGCACCCATTTGATTTTTCACAAACACCGCCATGGTATAAGCCGGCACGACAAAGCTGCCATCAGCGCCCTGTGCAATAAAACGCGCTGCACTGACGCGGCTATCGGCAGAACCCTGCTGCACTTCATGCAGGCTAAAGCCTTGTGCCGTCGGCACTTTATGTGTTTTCTCGCTGCTGGTGCCGTTAATTACCACGACTACAGCATCAAAGGCCGGGTCTAAATCAGTCAGACCCAGACCGTCGTCGATGCTCATCACAATCAGGCCCTGGGTCAGGTTTTTACCGATATTGTGGAAGCCAACGCGGTCCATCACGTCTTTGCCTGAAGTTAAGCGGAACAGCTTGCTGGAGCTTCTGATTTTCAGGAAGTCCTGGAATACAGCGCCCGCCAGCTCGATATGCTCCGGATAGGCCGTGGTATTGGGGTTATTGGCGATGGTTTTGATGCTGTCCCAGGCACTTTGGTTATCCTGTGCCAGTGGCAAACCTACGTTCCAGTTGTTGCTTTGTTTGCTGAAATCAACAAAGTTGAACCAGTCGCCGGCGTCATAGCTGTTACGGTCCATCGATTTAGAGCGCAGTAAATCATCGCCCATCTGCAGGAACGGGATACCTTGTGACAACAGCGGAATACCCAGCGCGATGTTATGAATACGCACGCGGTCGTCGATGCTGACTGAGGCTTTTAAGCCAAACTGCAGTTTGTCCCACAGCGATTCGTTATCGTGTTTCGACACATAGTTGATGATATCCGCCGGATCTGTGGCATAACCAGCCGCCTGACCATTCCAGTTCACACCGGACGCTTTGCCGGTATTGCCCTGATAATCTTTAAATACAAAGTCTTTTAAGGTACCAGCCAGACCAATTTCAATCAGGTTTTGATCTTTGAGCTTACCGACATCACTGTCGCCGCTAAACAGGGCCACGTTACGTACCGCATCACGCTCACGGTCGTTAAAGGTACCCACTTCAGTACCGGCCATATTGGCCTGCCGTGCCTGAACAAAACGGGCGTCGTTGGACACTTCACCAAAGTTCCAGCCTTCGCCGTAGAAGTAAGTGTCGGCATCGACTTTACGCACCGCGTCACGCGCCGCCAAAATAGAGGCTTTTGGATGATGGCCCATAATGTCAAAACGGAAGCCGTCGAACTTGTATTCTTTCGCCAAAATCACCAGCGAATCAGCGACAAACTTGTCAAACATCGCATGTTCAGTCGCGGTGTTTTCACAGCAGGTTGAGCGCTCGATATTGCCGGTGGTTGGGTTATAGCGGTGGTAATAACCCGGCACGATTTTGTCGAACACTGAGTTATCAAACAGGCCGGATGAAGAGGTATGGTTGTACACCACGTCCAGCACTACCCGTAAACCGATGTTATGCAGCGCCTGGTTCATCGCGCGCATTTCTTTGATACGGGCTATACCTTCCGGCGTTGAAGCATAAGAGCCTTCCGGCACATTAAAGTGCTGCGGGTCGTAACCCCAGTTGAAGCTGTCAGTACCGCGCATTTCACCAGCCAGCGTTTGCGCATTTTCGCCAGAGTTCTGGAAGCCTTTCATCACATCTTCGAGCTTAGCGGACGCGCTTTGGTTACAAACAGAAGCTTTAGCGTTGACCTTACAAAGGTCCGCCACTGTGTTGGTTAAATCCACCCGTTTAGTGGCATCTTCGTTGACGGTGGCCATGTCGGTCGCCGGCAGTAAATGGAAGTGCGTTAAACCGGCATCCGCCAGGGCTTTTAAGTGCTTAACCGGCTGCGAATCCATTTCAGTAAAGGCCAGATATTTGCCACGGTTGGCGGCTGTTACTGTGGTGTCACGCACCGAGAAATCACGGATATGACCTTCGTAAATCACGATGTCTTCCGGATTGGCGACTACCGGCACTTCATGGCTGTCCCAGTTCGCTGGTTTGGTGTCGGTATCGGCCAAACTAACGAACTGGCTGTAGCGGCCATTGGTGGCGGTATTCAGTGAATACGGATCTGTGGCTTCGATGGTTTCAACCTTCTTCGTCAGCGGGTGATAGACCTGTACTTCAAAGCGGTAGAACTGGCGATCCAGCGTGGCTTTGGCAGCGCTGTAACTCCAGATCCCGGTGTTGGCATCCAGCGTCATCGCATGGGTGGCTGTCACCGCTTTTGCAGCGTTAAACACTTTTAATTTCACGCTGCGCGCAGTCGGTGCCCACACCGAGGTTTTGATATTGCTGCCGTCATACACCAGGCCTAAAGTGGCCTCGTTGGCATCGTTGGCGCCTGCAGTGTACAAATCATCCAACACTTTGCCAGCTTGTACATGCGAAGCGGCCATCAACTTGTTAGCGGAATCATAAGACGCCAGTACCAGCTGGTTTTTCGCCATGGTTTTGGCTTGATCAGCAGTCAGGTTCAGCTTGTAGGCCGGCCAGTTGGCTAAGTGAGGAACCCGGGCTTTTTGTGCGTCAGTTAAGCTGGTTGGTGTGGCTTCGACGGCATCGCCGTTGATGGTCAGCGTATCAGAATCAATCGCTAAATCAGCAGCGGCAGAGTGATGTAATTTCCACTTGGCAACACCACCAGCCGGCGCATTCCACACCAGTGTATTGCGATCCAGCCAATGCGCGGCGCTGTCACTGATTTGCACGCCGAGTGACACCACAGGGTAAGCAAAGACTGAAGGCACACCAGAGAAAGTCCAACCCATCCGCGAGAACTTCACCACGTCTTTCGGGCCCAGTGGCAGTTGCATATCACTGCCGCCCAGCTCTTTGCCGGCATCGTCGGTGCCGATGTGGATAATGAAATTGCCGCAATCGGTCGCTTTTGTGCCGACACCTGCTTTGAGGTTCAGCAACCAATAAGCGCCGTAGTTTGGATCGATACCAGTGTGCTGCAGACCATTGTCCCAGCTTGCTGCCAGAGAACTGTCCTGATAGGCATTACAGCTTTCGTTGTTCCAGGTATGCAGCCGGTAGCCGTCATAATTGCCATCGGCTTTTTTGAAGTACAACACGGCCTGACCAGTGCCAGCCATCACTGTTGGTGCCGGCGCAGTTGGATCAACCCCAATCACACAACTTTCGTTGCGCGCATCCGGCACTGTCGGCGCCGGGCACTTAATCGGTTTAGGTGCGACACAGGCAGTCCCGGCCTCGTTCGGTACTTGCGGCACATTACAAGTTAATAAGGTTTTACCCGGTGACACCGAGTCGCCGCCGGTGCCACCACAGGCGGCCAGCGTCAGCAGCAGAGTGGCGGTCGCCAGCGTCTGCAGCATCGTTTTGATATTCAACATAAATTTATTCTCCATTGCAGCTGCAGCGCCTTACATTGAGTAAGTCACACCCAGGAAATACTGCCGGCCAAAGAACTGAATAGTGCCGGTCTGTGCTTCATCGCCGAAATAACTTTTGGTCGGCTCGTCAGTGACGTTGTTGACCTGAAACAGCACACTCCACTGGTCGTTGACCTGATACGAGGTCTGCATGTCGACCACGGTTTCACCGTCGAAGTTAACGATTTGCTCGTTTACTGCCACTTGTTCCGACACAAAGGGGTCGCGGTAACGGGCACTGACCCGCGCTTCAAAGCCTTCATATTCCCAGAACACAGTGCCGGTAAAGACGTTTTCCGACAGGCCTGGCAGGCTGATGTCGACCGTCGAACCACCGAGGTTGGTCTGCTGCTGGATTTCACTTTCGGTGAAGGAATAACTGGTGCTGACGCCTAAACCCTGCCAAATGCCCGGCAGGAATTTAAACACCTGGGTGTACGCCAGCTCAGCACCGCGGATATAACCGCCTCTGCTGTTATTCACCGCCGTGGTGTAGCTGCCGTTTTTAACCGGCACCGGCACGCCACTCTCCGGGTTGATAATCACGTCCGGCACAAAAAAACCGGCGCCTTTAAAATCAAACTCGGCAATAGTGAAAGTGCTGATAAAGGATTTGATGTCTTTGTAAAACAGCGCGGCAACCAAAGCGCCTTCGGTTTCGCTGAAATAGCGCTCCCAAGAGATGTCGTATTGATCAGCGTAGAATGGCCGCAAATACGGGTTGTTTGAGCTGGAACCGGACAGAATGCCGTCGTTATTGATGTTGGTGCTGGTATTCGAAGCCAACCGGTTGATCGGCGGCCGTGACATTACGCGTGCAGCGGCAAACCGCAGCTGGTCATCGTCGGTGACGCGGAAATTCAGGTTCAGCTGCGGCAGATAATCGCGGTAGGTTTCACCCAGTATTGCCGGCGCATACTGGTTATTCACCAGGCCTGCGTCGTCCACAATGTTTTGTGCGCCGAGTTTTGGGTCGCCACCGACGTTTTGCAGCGAAGTGGCCGACTGGTCGGTTTCTACCATCCGCACACCAAAGTTACCGGACAGCGGAATGCTCCACAGGTCGGTATCGATATTGGCCATCAGATAAGCTGAAAATACTTTTTCGTAGACTTCACCGCTTTCCAGCATGGTCCAACCGGTGTCCGGCCCGCCGGTGACGCGTTGACTGGCCAGCACACCACTGTTGCCAGTGCCCCAGGTTTTCACTGGTTGCGGAATACCATTCGGGAACCAGGCCGCCAGCGCTTTTTGCTGATCTATCGCCAGGTAGCTCGGGAAGTAACTGAAATCACCTTTAAAATTCACCACCTGCACCATGTCGGCGGTCAGTTTCAACGGTTTTTGTGTAGTGGAAAAAGCACCGTCATTACCGTATTCATACACAGAACGGTCGTTGCTGTATTCACGGTCGGAGTAGCGTACCCCGGCTTCCAGTGACGCAATCACCGGGTTATCCAGCCGCCAGGTGGCGTCTAAACGCACTGCATCAACGCGGTCTTCGTTTTCATAGGGATAAATGCCGTATTTACTCAGCATCACCCGGTTGATATCCGAAAACGCGGCGGCCTGGTTCAGGCCTAAATCCGGCAGATTCAGGCCGTTCAGTTTGTAAGAAATCGACACGTTATCGTCAAACACCGGCGTGGCGGCATTGGCGTCTTTGGCGACTAATGACCAGAGCAAACCATTGCGGAAATCACTTTGTGCGGCTGAGTGCGACAGGTCAAAGTTCAGTTTGAAGTTTTCCGTGACATCCCAGTCGGCGTTGACACCAAAACTTTGCACTTCATCAAAATCCTGGTTGTCGTCGTTGACGATCTCAACGCGGGTAAAGCTGTTTTTGGTACGGTTAAAAGTACCGCCAATTACCGAATTGCCATTGAGGATCGGATTCGCCACAGCTGTGCTGGCGCCACCAAACTTCACACGGAAACCGCGGGCAAAAGCTTCGGAGTCAAATTTCGAGACAAAAGCGTCGGCTTTTAAGGTAAAGGCATCGTGTGGCACCCATTCCAGCGCCGCCATGTAACCGTTGCGGACTTCTTCACCGCCTTTGTGCTGCATCTCAAAACCTTCGCTGACAAATTCATTCGGCACGGTCTCTTTGATGCCGTCGACATCCATACTGGTGTTATAGGCCAGGCCAATAAACTGGGTCGCCACAGACGGCTGGTACAGCCGGGCATAACCTAAGGCCACACCGAGTTTGTCGTCAGCAAATTTACCCTGATAAGAGAAACTTAACCGGTCGCCCATTTCCTGTCCGTCCGGCACTTCATTGGCACGGTCGTTAAACATGCCACGGGCATTCACGGTAAAAGTGTGTTGCTCGCTATTGCGCAGCGGGCTTGCGGTCTGTAATTCCACAGTACCGGCCACACCGCCTTCAATCAGCGAGGCTTTCGGCGATTTGTACACCGCAGCCGATGAGATCAGCTCGGAAGGATACTGGTCAAACTCAATACTGCGGCTGCCGCTGGTACTGACCTGCTCACGGCCGTTTAACGTCGAAAACACAAAACCACCGGACATACCACGGATATTAATTTCCGCCGCCTGGCCGCCGGTACGCACTGCAGAAATACCCGGCAAGCGTGTTAACGCATCCGCCATCGACACATCCGGCAAGGCGCCTAAGTCGTCGGCCGACAGGGTTTCAGACACGGTATCGTTAAAACGTTTGAGGTTTAAAGATTTAATCAAAGAGCCTGAATAGCTTTTTACTTCAATAACTTCGATATCTTCTTTGGTGGTTTTTTTGCCGTTTGCTTTGGCTTCTGAGGCACTGCTGATAGCTTGCGGCGTGTCCTGCGCGGTTTGTTGTGCAGCCCAAACAGGCAATGCGCAACAACCAGCCGCAGCCAACGCCAGCGTGATCGCGCTGAGTTTGCTTCTGAACATGTTGTCTTCCCGGTCAGTGAACATGGTCCGGGATCAACTGCCCATCCTTAGCCATGTTTGTTGTTATGCAACGAACATTAATTGACCAAGGCTGGTGCAAGAACAACATGAATACGTATTCAATGCACCAGTAAAACGCTGTATCGTTATAGAAACTGCCCAACTGCACAAGCATGGTGCTTTGTCAGGCGCTGCAATAAAAAGCCTCCGCAGAGGCGAAGGCTTGGTTTTGAAGTACAAAAGCACTTAAATCAGCGGCTAACGCCAGCTGCGACGCCCACGTACAAAGGCCAGTAAGGCCAACAAGCCAAAGCCAACAGATCCACCACCTTTTTTGTCTTCGGCGGCAATACTCAGTGACAGACTCAGCTCATTGCGCGCACCCAATTCATCGGTTGCGGTGATGCTGACTGTAGCAGTACCCGCTGCTGTTGGCGTGCCACTAATCACGGCGCCATTCAGACTTAAACCAGCCGGTAAGCCTTGTGCGGTTAGGGTAATACGGTGTTTTTCGGCATCGGTGATGACAGTATTTAGATCCAGCGCAAAAATTTGATTTACTTTACCGCTGGCGCTGTTACTACCGGTGAGCGCCGGTGCCGCATTCACTTTGAAAGTCGCCGTTGTTTTTAGAACGGCACCTGCTTTGTCGGTGATCTGCAGCGGCAAACTGATATCGCCCAACGCTGTTGCAGTTCCGGATAATATACCTGATTTACTCAGGCTAAAGCCTTGCAGGTTTTGCGGTGCAAAACTGATGGCACTGCCTTCCGGATCTGTAATGTAATCGTTGAAATCAAACTGAAATGCGACATTCTGGTTCGCTAATATAACCGGCAGTGGCATTAATAAAGTTGGCGCCGCGTTTATCTGATAAGGTAATTTTACCTCTGCCTGTAAAGTGCCATCACTAGCAGTCAGCAACAAATTACCTTGCCCTATTATCAGGCCTTTATACTTTAGCTTGTTACCATCAACCAGACTAAAAGCATCATTGCTAATACCACTAAACTCCAGTGACGGCTGCTCATCATCTCGAACAAACTCTGACAATGCAATTTCTACCTCGACACCTTGATTAAATCGTATCGGCTCAATCTGAGCTGGCATATAGGGTGCGGTGTTTATCTGATAAACAGTCATAATTTGACGCCGATCTTGGTTAAACGTCAGCAGATGGCCATCGAGAATCCGAGTCGAGGCATAATAATCACAACAATCACCACTCACTTCCTGATTTTGCCAAACACCAGTGAAAGCATCATTGACTAAGACCCACGACTCGTTTCTAGCCACATTTTTACTGAATTTAAACCGTTGCTGGTGCAGGTATGCTGGTTTATTGTCGTAAGAAATCGAGTTCACTTGCAGGTTGCCGGCGTTATCTGGCATCAACACCACAGATGGAGAATTTTGACTAAATATGCGGTCACGACCTTCAATAATTGGCTCTTGCAACTTTGGCATAGTGCCAATTTTAATTGCACTCAGCACTCCATCTTTCATTCTTAGCTGCGCAATTTTACCGCTATCTGGCATCAAAGCATAAAGAGCGCCTTTTAGTTCAACCACTGCGCGAATACCAGCTCTGTCGAATTCGGTCAGATTGCTGTCTTTTTGTAAAACTGCGACCTTGTCGAGTTCACCGTTCCCTATTTTCAGTACAGTCAGACCAGAACGGCTCAGATAAATAAAACCATCTTTGCTTCTGACATGGGTCGGGCTGTAATCATTGTAGTTAGATTGTGGCCAGTTTTTTGGTGCTGTCAGTTTAAGCCGGCCATTGGTATCTTCTGTTAATAACTGATATTGACTGGTCCCGGCAAGGAGATAAATCCCGTCAGATACTTTGATAAATTGGGTATTGTAAGGAACAGGAGGTGTGTATTCGTCATATTTAGTCAATTCGAGCAGAACCTGCGGTGTTTTACTCGCATCGAGGCCAAGAAGTGCAACAACATC
>CBFGPY010000023.1:0-12445 GCA_965650755.1 uncultured Chromatiaceae bacterium
AGTCAGGCACTGACTTTGTGGTGGTTTCAGCAGCAACTACAGCAACAGCTCAGTGAGCAGAGTCAGGCACTGAGCCGGCTGATTCTGGCGCGCACCGCTGAAAAGCTGCAGCATCAGTTTGTGTTTTCGTCCGACGCTAAGGTTCAGGTGTTCAGTGCTGAGGCCAATGTGCCGACAGAGGCATTGGCATCACAACAGCCATCCACACCAGCCGCAGAGCGCCAGGTCGAAGTGCGCAAACTGGAAAATGGCCTCACCATAGTCCAGATGAAACAGCAGCACGACGATAAGGCAGGCAAAGCAGCTGCGGCAGTCGACGTGGATTTAAATCTGCAGCTGGAACAAACCCTGTCTGAATTAAAACAACCAGGCACAGCGCCACAACATTGGGTCAGCCAGTTTAAATTAAAAACCAGTGGCTCCAGCCAGCAATTAATCAATCAGTACCTAAGTTATCAGCTGCTGGCGCTGGCGCTGTCCATCGCGCTGGCCCTGCTGTTGCTGCTGTGGTTTGGCTCGCGCCTGTTACAACCGCTGCAACAATTGGTGCGCGGCTTGCGTGCCTTAGGCCAGGGCGAAGCCGGTATTCAGCTGGATACCCGGGCACCACTGGCAGAATACCGTCAGGCGTTACAGCAATTTAATCAGGCCAGTACTGAGCTTGCCGCTTTGCAGCAGCAAAAAGCCGAGCTGGCCCGCCAGCAGCAACTGGTGGAACTGGGCGAAATGAGTCGTGGCCTGGTGCATGCGCTCAGAAACCCCATTCATACCATGGCTCTGGCGCTTGAGCAGTTGTCCGGCAGCGACCCGGCGCTGCAGCAGCTGATTGAACAAAAAATGCAGCATATCAACCGCACCCTGAGCACCTTATTGACACTAAGCTGTCAGGGTGTCGACCGCAGCACGTCAGTGACGCTCAAAGCCGTGCTGCAGGACCTTTGCCTGGAATTCTCTGGCCAGCAACTGCAGCTGGACGCACAGGCATTGTTTTGCCGCGGCGCAGAAGCTGAACTGCGGTTTATTTTCCATGTGCTGGTTAGTAATGCGGTGGAAGCCAGCCCAGAGCCAGGCACTATTTGCCTGAAATTGTGGCAAGCGCCTGATGGTATTTATTTTCAGGTTTCAGATCAGGGCCCGGGCCTGAGCCCAACTGTAGCCACCAGTCTGTTTCAGCCGCATATCAGCAGCAAAGCAGAAGGCGCTGGTATGGGCCTGTATCTGGCAAAACGTCTGCTGCAAATGTATTACCAGGGCGATATTCAGCTGCAAAACAAACCGGAAGGCGGCGTATTGGCTGAAATCAGGCTGGGCACGGAGATTAACCCATGACCCTCTCACAAGCATCAGAACAGCCGCATCAACCCTTGTCGTTACAGCATCCACAGCTGCTGGTGGTCGAAGATGACCAGAGCCAGCGTCAGCTGGTCACTGAGTTATTACAGGCCGAGGGTTATCGTGTCTGCAATGCTGACAGCGTACCGGCAGCCATTCTGCAGTTACAGCAGCAACCGGACATTGCGCTGGTATTCAGCGACTGGAAACTCGGAAGTCTGAGTGGCTTAGAATTGCTGGATTATTGCAAAGCGCATTATCCGACGCTGGGTTTTGTTATTGCGACAGCCTACGGCTCGGTCAGTCATGCGGTAGAAGCCATTCAGGCGGGCGCCGACGACTATCTGGCAAAACCCTTTAAACGCCAGGAATTGTTGCTGGCGGTACGCAAAGGTCTGCGCGCCCGCAGCTTGCGTAAACAGAACCAACAACTGACAGCAGCCCTCAGTGAACAGCAACAGTTGGTCGATATCATCGGTCATGCGCCTTGTATGCAGCAGTTATTTCAGCGCATTCAGCGCATTTCCGGTACTGATGTGACAGTACTCATCAGCGGCGAAAGTGGCACCGGCAAAGAGCTGGCGGCGCGGGCGCTGCATCAGTTATCGCCACGCCGGCACGGGCCATTTATCGCGCTGAACTGCGGCGCTATACCGGAAAGTCTGGCTGAAGCCGAATTATTTGGTGCGGAAAAAGGCGCTTTTACCGGCGCCCATGCGGCCAAGGCCGGCAAGTTCGAAGCGGCAGAAAACGGCACGCTGTTCCTGGACGAAATCGCCGAACTGCCGCTGAGCCTGCAGGCCAAATTGTTGCGGCTGTTACAACAAGGCACTGTGACCCGGCTTGGCAGCCATCAGGAAATTAAACTCAATGTGCGGATCATTGCCGCCAGCCATCAGGATTTGGCAGTCGCTGTGCGCGAAGGTCGTTTTCGCGAAGATTTGTTTTACCGGCTCAATGTAGTTCCGCTGCATATGCCGGCGCTGCGTGAGCGTAGTGAAGATATCCCGCGCCTGCTGGAGCATTTTCTGCAATTACACCAACAGCGTTATCAACAACAGGCGCCGGCGCTCAGTAAACAAGCGCTCAAGCAACTACTCGGCTATCGCTGGCCCGGCAATGTGCGCGAACTGGCCAACCGGATTGAACGCTATGTGCTGCTTCAGGATGAACAGGAACTGCTGGCGGGGTTACAACCTGACGTCAGCCAGGTTTCTTCAGGCTTCATTCTGCCGCCGGAAGGGCTGGCCTTTGAAATGCTGGAAAAAAGCTGTCTGCAGCAAGCGCTGCAACGCAGTGACGGCAACAAAGCGCAGGCTGCGCGCTTGTTGCAGTTGCCCTACAAAGCGTTTTTATACCGGCTGGAGAAATTTGGTTTAGCCGGCTGAGGTCTCATCGTCGGTTTGTTGAAGCACTAACCTGTTACGCCGGTGACGATAGTGGGTTCGAAGCCGATAAAAGGTGGTAGTCAGTATTGTTGCCAGCGTCACGCCAAGTAAATCAGCCAGAATATCCAGCAGTTCAAAACTGCGTGACGGAAACAGCAGCTGGCTGACTTCTTCCAGCAAAGCAAAACCCAAAGTCAGGACCACTCCCAGGTAAAGCCGGACCGGCCCCAACGCCAACTGGCGGGCTCTGGTGGCAAAAATCAGCAATAACGCCAGAGTCCCAAACAGGATCAGATGGCCGATTTTGTCACCGTAAGGCATGGAAGCGCCCAGTTGAATAAAAAAATTCGGCTTGCCAAGGTCCGCTTCCAGGATCACCCAGGCCAACAGACCAAACACAGCAACAGCCGGTAACCAACGCATATTTTCCCCTTTCATCCCACCCCTATGCGCGATGGTCACAACAAAAACGATTTATTTTCGCATCCGGCCTAAACTTTTTTTCGTACCTGTACGACCAAAGTTCAGATTCAACATCAACAAGGATATCCATCATGGCCCAAAGTTCTGTCCAATCAGATCTAATCCAGTCCCCCGGCTGGCGTCAGGCCGGTCAGGTTTTTCTGCTGTTTATGCTGGCGATGCTGTTTGCCAATGCGCTGTTGCTGTTACTGGAGAGCAAACTCGGGTTATACAGCTACTTCGCCGCGCCGCAATTGCAGCTGCTGACGCAACCTATTCAGTGGTTTTGTCAGATCCTGACTTAAAAGGTTCCACCTGATAGCCGGCTTGTTGCAATAGCGCCAACACCCCTTCTGTGCCGGCTAAATGGCCTAAACCCACCAGCACCAGCTCTTGTTCTTTGTTACCAAACAACGCCTGAATTTGCGGTAACCAGGCCTGATTCCGGGCGACAAACATTTGCTGATAAGTTTGGGCATCAGCCGCTTTCACCGGCGCCAGCACTAACTGTTCCACCGCTGTCAAATCGCCACTGCGCCAGGCGCTCAGAGCCTTGCCCATCATGTCTGCAGTGTCACTG
Organism: uncultured Chromatiaceae bacterium; assembly: GCA_965650755.1. GTDB lineage: Bacteria > Pseudomonadota > Gammaproteobacteria > Enterobacterales > Alteromonadaceae > Pararheinheimera. Next base: position 3,763 of record CBFGPY010000023.1, read on the forward strand.
ACATCGGCCAGCGCATGCTGTAAAAACACATCTTCGCGGCCTTCACCTAAACTGGCCAATAAATTCAGTTGAAACTCAATCGGCTCCAGATATTTCAGCGTTTTCTTCTGCTGCTGCGCCAACGTCAGATAATGTTGGTCAACGCCAGGTGACGTGAATTGATGTTGTTGCAACTCCAGCAGTGTCAGCTGAGTCACCAGCATGCCGGGTTTAAATTGGTCAATCTGCGGCAAAGTTAACCGGTGCCTTTGCAGGATATCGAGCAACTGCCCCCGGGTTTTATCCGACAACTTGCTGCTGAGCCTGGTACCGGCCGGATACAGCAGTTGCTGCTGCAGCACTGCAGCACGGGCCGGGTCCTGCATCGGGGCCAAATCAGTCTCCAGCACCAGCACGTCGCTGCGCTGAAAAGCAGCATCAAACTCAGCTGGCAGCGGATATTGTGAAGGTGGCAATAAATGTACAGTCCCGCCAATCAGCACCTGATCAGCGCCTTTACTGACCCGCCAAATGGCACTGTCCGCCTGCGCAACTGTACAGCACAGCAACAAGATGACACTAAAAACCCAGGCTTGCATTGTCGATTTCCTTGTCGTTTATAAAGGAAAAGGCCGGTTGAACCGGCCCTTTTTTATTTCTTAATTTTCTGTGGCCGTTGCCAGCCACTGATATGACGTTGTTTAGTCCGCGCTACGACCAACTCGTCAGCGGCCACATCGTGGGTCACCACAGAACCGGCGCCGACAGTACTGTTTTTGCCTAACGTCAACGGGGCGACCAACGAACTGTTGGAGCCGACAAAAACGCCATCTTCAATCGTTGTTTGGAACTTGTTCGCGCCATCATAGTTACAGGTGATAGTGCCGGCACCGACATTCACTTTGCTGCCGATCACAGCATCACCTAAATACGTCAGATGGTTGGCTTTGGAACCTTTACCCAGCTGTGTTTTCTTCAGCTCCACAAAGTTGCCAACATGGCTGTCGTCTGCCAGCACTGAATCAGGGCGGATACGGGCAAATGGCCCGACTGAACATTCTGCACCAATAGTGGAAGATTCCACCATGGTATTGGCTTTGATCTCGGTATTATCGCCGACTGTACAATCTTTCAGGATACAGTTGGCGCCAATCACCACACCGTTACCAAGCACTACTTTGCCTTCAAAAATAACGTTGACGTCAATCATCACGTCCGAACCAACAGATACAGAACCACGCACGTCAATCCGCGCCGGATCGCGTAAGTTCGCGCCGTTCAGCATCAGTTCTTCGGCTTTACGGGCCTGATAAGCCCGTTCCAGCTGGGCGAGCTGCACCCGGTTGTTGGCGCCTTCGGTTTCTATCGGATTGGTCGGATGTGCGGTGGCGATATCCACGCCGTCGGCGTGCGCCATCGCGATAATGTCGGTTAAATAAAATTCGCCCTGAGCGTTATTATTTTGCAGTTTACCGAGCCAGTGCTTCAGTTGCTTCCCTGGTACTGCCATGATGCCGCTGTTCACTTCGGTGATTTTCAGCTGCTCAGCATTGGCATCTTTTTGCTCAACAATCCCCACCACTTTGCCGTTTGCACGCACCATCCGGCCATAACCGGTGGGGTTTTGCAGGTGGACTGTCAACACGGCCAGGCCGTTGTCACTACGTGCTGCCAGCAACTGCTGCAGGGTTTCCAAGCGGGTCAGCGGGACATCCCCATATAACACCAGCACAACGTCGTCATCAGATACATGAGGCAGCGCCTGTTGCACTGCATGACCGGTGCCCAGTTGCTCCGCCTGCAGCACCCAGTTTAGTGGCTGTTCGCCTAACCCGGTTTTCAGCTGTTCTGCACCATAGCCATAGACCAGGTTGATTTGCGCCGCATTAAGCTGACGTGCGGTATCTATCACATGCTGCACCATCGGCCGCTCAGCGACCTTGTGCAACACTTTTGGTAAAGCTGATTTCATCCGGGTGCCTTTACCGGCCGCCAGGATCACGACGTTTAATGCCATCTGAGCCAATCCTTATGATATTGATACGCCATTCTAACCGAACGCCACTGAAATTACAGGGCCGGCGCAAAGTGCCGGCACAGAACCTTAATTTGCTTCTATTCATTGCCCCAGGACGCGACAAACTCTTCGCCATATAAAGATTTGTAGTGCAGGGTGATTTTCAGCGTTTTGAGCAGTTGATCAAATTCGGCTTGCGTTAAAGTACAGGGTTCATCTGCAGCACGGATCACCATTTGTCTGTCACCGACTTTATAAAACCGCGCCACATTACCGGCGCCAAAACACATCCTGGCAGTATCAATACCAAGTGCCGGCCAGATGCCGTGTGCGGTTGGCGGTTGTTGGCCGGCAACAGCAAAGTCAACCTGAGTGACCTCCGCCGGCCCAAGGCCATTGTTGTTCACCAAAAGGACAAAAGCGGTGCGGCCGTCAGCAGCAGGGTCCATATTGGCTTCAAATTCCAGGTAGGGCCGCAACGACAGCTTATTATGCTGCTGAAAGGAATATCCCTGCCAAACGGAGGTGACCAGCGCGCATAATGCCATCACGACGGTGCTGACTGCGGTCCATTTTTCCCAATGAATACTGTTGTTATTATGTTGGTCCATCGGTGGGCCCGTTTGTTTGGTTTCAGGAAAAAAGTCGTGTTTCCTGTCACAGGATGATTGTTGGAGACCCAGATTAACAAAGATATAAGGCAAAAAAAAAGCCACCCGAAGGTGGCTTTTGTAACAAGAAACAACTTACTTCTTGCGCATTCTCTGGATCAGACGTAACTGCGCAATTGCTTCGGCCAGTTGTGCCGCCGCTTCTGCATAGTTGAAGTCGGCGCCGGCATGTTGCATCGCTTCTTCGGCTTTTTTCTGAGCCGCCAGCGCTGCCTGCTCGTCCAGGTCTTCAGCGCGGATCGCCACGTCGGCCAGCACTGTGACAGTGTGTGGTTGTACTTCAAGTACACCACCAGCCACATAAATCAGATGCTCTTCACCGAACTGTTTTACGATCCGCACCATGCCTGGCTTGATGCCAGTCAGCAGTGGAATGTGGCCAGGTAAAATACCCAACTCACCTTCGCTACCAGTAACCTGAATGGACTCAACAAGGCCAGAGAAAATCTTCTCTTCGGCACTTACTACGTCCAACTGTACTGTCATCGCCATTTCGCTCTCCTAAAGCTGTAAAATTACAGCTTCTTCGCTTTTTCGATCGCTTCGTCGATAGAACCAACCATGTAGAAGGCTTGTTCTGGCATGTGATCGAATTCACCTTCCAGGATGCCTTTAAAGCCACGGATAGTATCTTTCAGTGAAACATATTTACCTGGAGAACCAGTGAATACTTCAGCAACGAAGAATGGCTGTGACAGGAAACGCTGGATCTTACGGGCACGGAATACTGTCGTGCGGTCAGCATCTGACAGTTCGTCCATACCCAGGATCGCGATGATGTCTTTCAGCTCTTTGTAACGCTGCAGCACTGACTGCACGCCACGGGCAACTTCATAGTGTTCTTTACCGATCACCAGAGGGTCCAGCTGACGTGACGTTGAGTCCAGTGGATCGATCGCCGGGTAAATACCCAGAGACGCGATGTTACGGCTCAGTACTACTGTTGCATCTAAGTGAGAGAACGTAGTGGCTGGTGACGGGTCAGTTAAGTCGTCCGCAGGTACGTAAACGGCCTGGATAGATGTGATAGAACCAGTTTTGGTTGAAGTGATACGCTCTTGCAGAACGCCCATCTCTTCCGCCAGTGTTGGCTGGTAACCTACCGCTGAAGGCATACGGCCTAACAGTGCAGATACTTCAGTACCGGCCAGCGTGTAACGGTAGATGTTATCAACGAAGAACAGCACGTCACGGCCTTCGTCACGGAACTTCTCAGCCATAGTCAGACCGGTCAGTGCCACACGCAGACGGTTTCCTGGCGGCTCGTTCATCTGGCCATAAACCAGTGATACTTTGTCCAGAACGTTTGAGTCGTTCATTTCGTGGTAGAAGTCGTTACCTTCACGGGTACGCTCACCTACACCGGCGAATACAGAGTAACCGCTGTGCTCGATCGCGATGTTCCGGATCAGTTCCATCATGTTTACGGTTTTACCTACACCGGCACCACCGAACAGACCAACTTTACCACCTTTTGCGAACGGGCAAACCAAGTCGATAACCTTGATACCAGTTTCTAACAGCGCGTTAGAAGCGGCCTGATCTTCGTAGCTTGGTGCTGCACGGTGAATTGGCATGCGCTCTTCTTCACCGATTGGGCCAGCTTCGTCAATTGGCTCGCCCAGTACGTTCATGATACGGCCCAATGTGGCTTTACCCACAGGCACGTGAATAGCTTTGCCAGTGTTGGCAACTTCAGCACCACGACGCAGACCGTCAGTGGAGCCTAACGCGATGGCACGTACAGTACCGCCACCCAGCTGTTGTTGTACTTCAAGTACCAGACCAGCCAGATCGCCGCTTGTTACGTTTAACGCGTCATAGATACCAGGTACCGCATCTTGTGGAAAATCGATATCCACAACGGCGCCAATGATTTGGACTACCTTACCTTGACTCATGTTAATTCCTCTAATTTCTCAAACCTGTTAACCAAGCATTAAACAGCTGCAGCACCGCCGACGATTTCGCTCAGTTCCTGCGTAATGGCTGCCTGTCGTGCCTTGTTGTAAACCAGTTTCAGTTCGTCCATCAGGCTGCCGGCGTTGTCGGTAGCGGCCTTCATTGCCACCATCCGCGCTGCCTGCTCGCTCGCTGCGTTTTCTACAACGCCCTGATAGACCTGAGACTCAATGAAACGATCCAGTAATTTATCCAGGATAACCTTCGGATCTGGTTCGTAAATGTAGTCCCAGCTGTGTTTTCTGGCTGAAAGCTCTGCTTTTGGCAAAGGTAAGAGTTGCTCGATCACTGGTTCTTGTTTCATGGTGTTCACAAACTTGTTGTAAACCACATATAAACGGTCAATCTTGCCTTCTGAATATGCATTCAGCATGACCCGGACTGAACCAATGACATCAGCCAAACGTGGGTTATCGCCTGAACCCGATTGCTGCGCCAGCACTTTGCCACCGAAGCGTTTGAAGAAAGCCGTTGCTTTGTTACCGATCACGGCAAACTCAGCTTTAACGCCTTTATCTTTCCACGCTTTGAGGTCTTGTGATACACGCTTAAATTCGTTGGTATTCAGGCCGCCGCAAAGACCACGGTCTGTAGATATCACAATGTAACCCACGGTTTTCACGTCACGCTCTGTTAAGAACGGATGACGGTATTCGATGGTGCCATTCGCGATATTACCGATCACTTTGCGCATAGCTTCAGCGTATGGACGACTGTGGGCAACCCGCTCCTGCGCTCTGCGCATTTTGCTGACTGCCACTTTTTCCATAGCGCTGGTGATCTTACGAGTATTGTTAATACTCCCGATCTTACTTTTTATCTCTTTTGCGCCGGCCATGACTAATCTCCGAAAATTTCAACGAACCGGGTGATGTCGCCACCACCCGAATTGGTTACCAGGTCTGAGTCGCTTTAAACTTCTCAATAGCGCCTTTGATAGTCGCTTCGATCTGGTCGTTGTAGTTACCGGTTTTGTTCAGATCAGCCATGAACGCGCCGTGCTCTGCATGCATATAAGCCAGCAGGGCCGCTTCGAAGTCCAGGATCTTGGCAACTTCGACGTCTTTCATGAAACCTTTTTCAATGGCGAAAATAGAAACACCCATATCAGCCACGCCCATTGGCGCGTACTGCAGCTGTTTCATCAGCTCTGTTACTTTCTGACCGTGGTCTAACTGCGCACGGGTCGCATCGTCCAGGTCTGAAGCGAACTGCGCGAACGCAGCCAGTTCTGAGTATTGTGCCAGGGCCAGACGGATACCACCGCCGAGCTTTTTGATGATCTTGGTTTGAGCAGCACCACCAACCCGCGATACCGAAATACCAGCGTTAACTGCTGGACGGATACCGGCGTTGAACAGGCCTGATTCCAGGAAGATCTGACCGTCAGTGATTGAAATCACGTTGGTTGGAACGAATGCTGATACGTCACCGGCCTGAGTTTCGATGATTGGCAGTGCAGTCAGAGAACCGGTTTTGCCTTTCACTTCGCCATTGGTCAGACGTTCTACATAGTGTTCGTTAACGCGTGATGCACGCTCTAACAGACGGCTGTGCAGATAGAATACGTCGCCCGGGTAAGCTTCACGTCCTGGTGGACGGCGCAGCAGCAGGGAGATTTGACGGTAAGCAACAGCCTGTTTAGACAGGTCATCGTATACGATCAGCGCATCTTCACCGCGGTCACGGAAGTATTCACCCATGGTACAGCCAGAGTATGGCGCCAGGAATTGCAGTGCAGCTGCTTCAGAAGCAGAAGCCACAACCACGATAGTGTGGGCGAGGGCATTGTGCTCTTCCAGCTTGCGTACTACGTTGGCGATGGTCGAAGCTTTCTGACCAACACAAACATAAATACATTTCACGCCAGTGGTTTTCTGGTTGATGATCGCATCGATTGCCAGTGCTGTTTTACCAGTCTGACGGTCACCGATGATCAGCTCACGCTGGCCACGGCCGATTGGGATCATCGCGTCAACTGACTTATAACCAGTTTGCAGCGGTTGATCGACTGATTGACGGTCGATAACGCCTGGTGCGATTTTTTCTACCGGTGCAAAACCAGCAGCGTCAACCGGACCTTTACCATCGATTGGCTCACCTAAGGTGTTGACCACACGGCCTAACAGACCTGGACCGACCGGAACTTCCAGGATACGGCCAGTGGCTTTTACTTTGATACCTTCGCGCAGGTCCGCATATGGACCCATCACTACTGCACCAACTGAGCTGCGCTCTAAGTTCAGTGCGATAGCGTAACGGTTACCAGGAAGCTCGATCATCTCACCCTGCATACAGTCAGCAAGACCGTTGATGCGGATGATACCGTCTGTTACAGAGACGATAGTACCTTCGTTGCGAGCTTCACTGACAACTTCAAACTGAGCAATACGTTGTTTGATCAGTTCAGAGATTTCAGTGGAATTCAGTTGCATGCTCTAATCCCCAATTATGACTGCAGCGCAGTGGCTAAACGGTCTAATTTACCGCGAACTGAGCCATCAATAACCATATCACCGGCTTTGATTAACATACCCCCGACAACTGCCGGGTCTACGCTACAGTTCAACTTAACTTTGCGGGCTAAACGCTGTGATAACGCCGCGATCAGTTTGTCCTGCTGAGCAGAGCTCAGTACAGTTGCAGAAACCACATCAACAGTGGCTTCTTTTTCGTACTCAGCTTTTAACACCAGATAACCGTCTAACACGGCAGGAAGTGCCGCCAGACGCTGGTTCTCTGCCATGACCTTAATCAGGTTCTGACCGTGGCTATTCAGCTGTTCACCACAAACCTGGATAAAAAAGGCTGCCTGTGCGTCGGCAGCACTGTTGCTTTGCAGGCGCTCGGCGACTACTGGATTTTTCACTACTTCAGCAGCGAAAAACAGCATATCAGCCCAGGCCGCCAAAGCGTTTTGTTCGACCGCAAAGTCGAACGCCGCTTTGGCATAAGGACGAGCGACATTCGTCAGTTCAGACATGGCTCTTCCTCTTTACAGTTCTGCAACCAGTTTATCCAGGATGTCGCTGTGAGCAGCTTCATCAATTGAACGTTGAAGGATCCGCTCTGCGCCGGCAACGGCGAGGGCAGCGACCTGCTTACGCAGTTCTTCTTTCGCCCGGATGCGTTCAGCTTCGACTTCAGCTTTAGCCTGAGCCAGGATTTTGTCCCGCTCTGCCTGCGCTTTGACCGCAGCTTCTTCGATGATCTGCGCTTCGCGTTTTTTCGCCTGGTCGATCACAGCAGAAGCTTGTGCTTTTGCGTCGATCAGCTGTTGTTTTGCTTTCTCTTGCGCCAACCGCAGGTCTTGTTCGGCGCGATCACTCGCGGCCAGACCATCTGCGATTTTTTGCTGACGAGCTTCAATGGCGCCGATAATTGGTGGCCATACGTACTTCATACAGAAGAGTACGAACACCAGGAACGCGATTAACTCACCAATGAGAGTGGCGTTAATATTCACGACCGCTTCTCCTTAAATAACCTGAGTAAATGTTCTGGTTCGCGTCCAATTACATTGCGAACAGCATGTACAGCGCGATAGCTACACCGATCATCGCGATGGCGTCGATCAGACCAGCTACAACGAACATTTTACCTTGCAGGCTAGGAGCCAGCTCTGGCTGACGAGCTGCAGACTCGAGGAATTTACCGCCCAGAGTACCGAAACCGATTGCAGTGCCTAATGCACCTAAACCGATTAACAGGGCAACTGCGATCAGTTTTAAACCTAATACCATTTCCATGATGTTCTCCAAGTTACTAATGTTAAAGTTAAAGTTAAAAAGAAATCGTTATTAATGATGTTCGTGCGCCATGCTCAGGTACACCACCGTCAGGATGGTGAAAATAAACGCCTGCAGCGGGATAACCAGCAAGTGGAACACAGCCCAGACGAAGTGCATTGGCAGCTGATACAAGCCTGTCATCGCGATCAGGATAAAAATAAGCTCGCCGGCGTACAGGTTACCGAATAACCGCAGCGCCAGTGACAATGGCTTGGCCAGCAGGGCCACCACTTCCAGAATGAAGTTGAACCAGTATAACCAAG
>CBFGPY010000024.1:0-12423 GCA_965650755.1 uncultured Chromatiaceae bacterium
AGGCGGTGGACTGAAACAGCGCAGCGTCTGAAATAATTTGCAGTGCAGTGTCGACACCAGCCACTGGCCGACTTTGAATGCCGGCTTGCGCCAGCACCTGCTGTAATTGCCCCAAGCTGGCTTGGAGCGGATTGACACGGATAAAACGTGGTGCAGCCTCAGCCAGCGCAGCCCGCTCCGCTGGCCAGGCTGTACCAAGTTCTGCCTGACCGAGTTGTTCCAGCCAGTCCGGACAGCCATCCTGTAGCTGCGCCGGCAGTTGTTGCCAGCGCGCCTGTGCTGTTTGTCTGGCTTGTTCTGTGGTTTTAACGGTGTCTTGCTGTTGACTGAAATAGGCCGCGATCAGGGCATGCAGGCTCTGATCCGCCCCAGCCAGCGCCTGATAAGCATTCAGCCTTCGCAGTAAAGCGCCGCAATGCAAAACGGCTTGCGCTTGCAATGCCAATGCCGGTTTGTGCAGGCTGAACACCTGCGACATCGCCCGCTCCAGTTGCTGGTCCTGCTGCAGCACTAATTGCAGGATGGCGTTTAATAGCGCAGAGACCGACTCTGATGAGCTTGCTGACATGGTTATTTCCGGACTGAGCACTGCAGGGACGGCCCCCGCGGCAAGGAGGCGCGATCATAAAAGCTGTTAACCGGTCTGACAAGTGCTGGCGCAGATTGCTGTTGCCCGGCCCCTGTGTTGCTGGTCAACAAGGATCATGGTGAAGGCGCTGACCTTTTCTGCTGCGCTGTTGGTTTATGCTGTGCATGCCGGAATTGGCTGGGAGCAACACCGGTCCACTGGGCAAACTGGGCGCGAAAGGCTGAAGCACTGGTAAAGCCGCATTGGCCTGCCACCCGTTCAACCCGCTCGCCGCGACTGAGCAAGATTTTTGCTTGTTCAATCCGTGCTTGTTGCAACCATTGCTTGGCGCTTTGTCCGAGACTTTGCTGGAAGTGCCGGTCGAAACTGCGCCGGCTCATCCCGGCCTGTTGTGCCAAAGTATCAATGTCCCATGGCTGCGCCAAATCGGCCAGCACACTGTCCAGCACTGCAGTCAAAGTTTTACTGGCGGTAGACACCGGCAACTCGATAAATTGCCGTTGTCCACCCTGTCGTGCCAGTGGCACAACCAGACGGCGCGCCGTGCTGTTTGCCTGCTGCGCACCAAAATCAGCCTCAATCAGGGCTAAGGCTAAATCCATACAGGCTGCACTGCCGGCCGAAGTGAAAATCTGACCGGCCTGCACATATAAAGGCGCCGTATCCAGCCGGACTTGCGGAAACAGCTGGCGAAATCGCCTGGCATATTTCCAGTGCGTCGTTGCTCTTTTGGCATCGAGCAGACCGGCATAGGCCAGGATCACAGCACCTGAACAAAAACTGACCAGCCGGGCGCCATTTTGTGCCGCCTGCTGTAAGGCGTCCAATAAAGCCTGGGGGGGGCGCTCGTTGATGTCGCGCCAGCCAGGCAAAATAATAGTGTTGGCCTGCAGCAACACATCAAGGTCGTCCGCTACTAACAAACGACTGCCATCGCCCAGCTGCAGTTCAGGGCCGTCGCAACTGACTACTTGTCCCTGATACCACGGCTGATTGGTCCGGCCATGGCTGATATAAATTTCGACGGCGGCGCCGTATTCCAGCATCGACAAGCCGTGATAGGCACAAATCACCACGCGATGGGGCTTTTCAGATGTCATCATTTCACCGGTTTGAACCACATTCAGCAGACCATTTCGTAAACCATGGATTATTGTGCCGCCGTCTTTTGAACCGAACAAGAGATTGGCTGAAATCAGGCGATTATTGGCAAATCTGACAGTGTTGCCTGGAGGGATTTATTGCTCAAATGAGGCATCGCTGTTTAACACCAAACCAGGAGCACGACATGACATCCCAGACTTTGACCAACACACAACCTTCGTTCGTCTGCCAATTCCCTGCCGCATCTGCCGACACCGCTATAAACTGGTTCAGCCAACGATTGATGCTGGAGACTGACTGCAGCGACGTGCACAGTGCACTACAGGCGGGAGCTACCGATTTTGTTTTACTGGATGTCCGCAGCAGCGTTGCTTTTGCCGCAGGCCATGTGCCGGGCGCTATTAACTTGCCGCACCGGCAAATCAGCGAGGCAACACTTTCGGCATTACCACCACAGCGGCTGTTGGTGGGGTATTGCGCCGGGCCACACTGCACTGGTGCGGACCAGGCGGCACTGAAAATTGCCCGGCTGGGGTATCCGGTTAAAATAATGATTGGCGGCCTGCAAGGCTATATCGACGAAGGTTTTTCGCTGCAAACCGGGGGGCCGCAAACTGGTGCGCCACAGCAACAAAATGCTGCCTGTGGCTGCTGAGCCGCATCTGACCGGGACTGCTTCGCTGGAAAGCAAAAGCCGGTCCCGGTAAACTTGCTGCCTCAGAAGTCGCAGCAGGTTATTGCCGATGACGCGTTATGCTGAAGTTTTTTGGCTGTTTTTACGGCTGGGTCTGACCTCTTTCGGTGGCCCGGCTGCACATTTAGTTTATTTTGAAAAGTGGGTAGTCCGGCACAAAGCCTGGATGGATGAGCAACAATACCGGCAACTCGTGGCTTTGTGTCAGTTTTTGCCCGGACCTGCGTCCAGTCAGGTCGGCATTGGCATTGGCTTGCATCATGCCGGTTTTGCCGGTGCCGTGCTGGCGTTTATCGGTTTTACTCTGCCGTCTTTTATGCTGATGACAATGGCTGGCTTTGTTGGTAGTCAGTATCTCAGCCCATCGGCACAGCAAGGCGCATTCTGCGCACTGGTAGTCATCGTCGGCCATGCGGTGTGGCAAATGACGAACAGCCTGGCGCCAGACTGGCCACGCCGTCTTTGCGCTGGCATGGCCCTGCTGTGTTTCCTGTTTTGGCCCCAACCTTTCTACCAACTGCTGATCCTTATGGTTTTAGCCCTGTACGGTGCGCGCTGGTTGCAGCCGCAATCTGTCAGTTCCATTGCGGCAAGCCCGGTAAAAACTCAGGCCACAGTGCTGCTATTGTTCATTTTTGCTGTGTTGCTGCTTGGTTTACCCGCGGTTCTGCTGCAAACGGGAGAAGCATCGCCACTATTAAAACTGGCAGAGGCCTGTTACCGCGCCGGCGCTATGGTGTTCGGCGGTGGTCACGTGGTGTTGCCTTTGTTGCAACAAACCACTGCGGGCCTGCTGAATCAACAAGAATTCCTCGCCGGCTATGCGCTGGCCCAGTTAGTTCCGGGCCCGCTGTTTAGTTTTGCAGCCTATTTAGGTGCAGCTGCAGGTCATGGGGTTGCCGGCGCCGCGCTTGCGACGCTGATGCTATTTTTGCCCGGCGGCCTGCTCGTTTGTGCTTTATGGCCGTGGTGGCATCGCCTTGCTCAGTTCAAAGCGCTCACCGGTGCAGTAGCCGGGGTGAATTGCGCGGTATTGGGGTTATTGGCTGCAGCCTGGTGTCAGTTTATTCTGCCCCATGCGCTCAGCAGCAGCTTGAGCGCAGTTGTTATCGTGCTTTCGGGTCTTATCGTGTGGCGCCGCTGGTGCCCGCCTGTTCTGCTGTTGCCACTGTTGACATTTGCCGGAGCCGTGCTCGATCAGATTTGACAGCATAACGTTTTGTTTCATGATCAAATGAAGGCCAGTGCACATTCTGCTGGTCGTGGAAAAGGTTGATTAATGCGTATCTGGTCTCAATTGAAGTTACTCGGCGCATTGCTGGCAGTGCTGAACTGTGGCGATGTCAGCGCTGTAAAAGCGCAGGATTCAGCGCCTGTACGGATCCTGACATCAGAGAAAATGCCGTTTAACTATCTCGAGGGTCAGCAGATCAGCGGTTTGTCAGTCGATTTGTTACAACTACTGTTTGACGGCAAATTACCGGCTCCGGTGGAGCTGATGCCCTGGCCGCGCGCCTACGCCACAGCGCTGGAGCAGCCGAATGTGTTGCTGTTTACCATGGGAAAAACCGCAGAACGTGAAGCGCTGGGTTTTCAGTATATCGGGCCTGTATCACGACGTTTTCATAGTTTGTACGCGGTCCGCTCCGATTTACCAAGGGTACAAAGCTTCGCTGACATCAAAAAACACCGGTTGGTGGTGGCAGGCCTTCGCGCCGGTTGGCTCAGCGAGCAGTTTAAAGCCGCCGGCATCGCAATTGAAACTGTCGGCAACTACCAGCAAGGCATGGAGATGTTATTGAAAAACCGTGCTCAGCTTTGGCTGTCGACTGATTTGGAAGAACAAGTCCTGCAGGCGCAACTGACAACAGCGCCTGCGTTGACGCCAGTCTGGCGGGTGCTTTGCTCCGAAAATTATTTTGCGTTGTCGCCCCGTTCAGATCCGGCGTTGATCCAGCGATTACAGCAACAGTACCAGCGAATATTGCGCTCAGCACAAGTGCAGCCTATTCGCCAGAAATGGCAACACAAGCTCGCGCTGCCACTGGAATTCTCGCCTGCAGCCGGATTCTACCTCAAAGATGCTGAGCTTTTACGTTGTAAACCCACCAGTCAGGCCACCTGAACCTGACGCCTGGATCTGCCATCTGACAAGTGCCCGGCTTTTAAGCTCCAAAGGGCAACTCAGCCATTGGCCAGGGTGTTAAACCACGGATGTGGTTGATGCCAAGACCCGGGCTTTGATTTAAAACTATGTGTGGTCCATCAAAATAACAACCAGCACTGACCGGGTCAAAACAACACAAAGTCGGCCCGTCTAAATCCAGATAACGGATTTGCTCAGGATAAGCCGCTGCCAAATGGGCGGCTGCAGCCACACTAATGGACGACTCCAGCATAGAGCCGAGCATACAGGGTTTGCCGGCGGTGGCCGCAAGCGCCAGCACTTGCAGCGCGCCGCTGATGCCACCGGTTTTCATCAGTTTGATGTTGATGATGTCGCAGCAGTCCTGCGCCAGCAGTTTCGCCACATCTGCCGGGCTATAAGCACTCTCATCCGCCATCACCGGGGTTAACACTGCATCTTTTACCGCCTTTAATCCGGACCAGTCCGCGGCCGGTACGGGTTGTTCCACCAGTTCCGGCAAAATTCCGGCGGCTTCAATCTGTCTGAGCACCTGAATGCTCTGTTTTGCGGTCCAGGCCTGATTGACGTCGAGCCTTAATTTTACTTCCGCCGGTACTGCCTGGTGAATAGCCAGTACCCGCTCAATATTTAACGCCGGCTCGCCACCCAGCTTGATTTTTAACTGCTGATATCCAGCTGCAACTGCCGATTGAGCATCTTGTACCATCTGAGCCGGCTCGTTCAGGCTGATGGTGATGTCAGTCGTCAGAGTCCGCGGTTCAGCACCAAGCAACTGGCACAGCGGGACTTTAAATATTTGCGCCCGGGCATCATAAAGCGCGATATCAACCGCAGCTTTGGCACTGCTGTTGCCAACCACTGCCAGCTCCAGACGACGTGTGAGCGCCTGAAAATCATGGATCGACTGACCCAGTAACAGCGGTTTAAATACTGTATGGATGACAGCCTGCATCGATTGCAGACTTTCACCGCTAATGACCAGAGTTGGTGCCGCTTCGCCATAACCGCAACAGCCATTTTCCAGCTCAATGCGCACTACTAAATCCTGTACTGTGTCGACGCGGCGCAGCGCCGTCACAAATGGTGTCTTCAGCGGGACCTGCAGTAAAAAGGTGTCGAGTTTAACGATGCGCATAATTCTCCCGCGTCAGGCTTTTAATCTGGTACAGCGCCTGTTGATAACTGGTTTGCTGGTTCAGGTACAATGGTGCGAAGGGTGTGACACTGACACCATTTAATTTGCTTTGGTAGTATTCACCGTTCTGCTGAAAATAACTCAGGCCATTCACGTCATGGATCACAAAAAGTGCCTGCTGGTCGTTGCGGCCAAGTACCAGCATGACATGGCCCGGGATCAGCAATAAATCACCAATATCTGCTTTGGCAAGCGCAAGTTGTTTGTCAGCGGCTATGGCGCCGTCAAGCTGAATGTGCGCACCGAATGTTGTGGCGGCGAGGCTGCCCGTGTTACGTGGCAGTAAAATACCAAAAGTTTTATACACTTCCCCGACAAAACCAGAGCAATCACGCGCATTGTAATCGTGGCCCCAGCCATAACGCTCGCCCAGGAATTTAAAGGCCTGGCGGATGATATTGGCCCTTGTCAGCGGCAGATATCCAGTGCGCACATCCTGATTGCGTGCAATCAGCGCCGGCAACAGCGCTAAACTGCCATCCTGTTGCCGGACAGGTAACTGCACCATATAACCAAAAGCAGCGTTTTGCTGATACAACAACGTCTGTTGTTGTTGCAACAGCGGCAAACGAACGCCCATCTCCAGTGCGACTTCAGACACCTGCGGCTGTTGTGGATTAAAGTTGGTGAACACCCGCGCGCCGGTGACCAGCAAAAAGTCTGGTTGCCGGGTAAAATCCAGCGCAGTCTGGTGGTCGGTCAACGCCAGATGCTGTACCTGTAACCAGCCGTTGTAATGATAATGCCGGACATAAGCCCACAACTGGTCCCGGCTGTAGTGCAGTACCTGCAACGCCTGGCCGGGAAACACTGCTGTTTCCTGAAAGCGGTCAATATCAAAGTCCATTTGCTGGTTAAATACCCGGTCCAGCGTCGGATAACTGCGGATACTACCCCGGCTGGTCACCAGTGCAGCTTTAGCCTGTACCCTTGTTGGTATGGTTGTCAGGTCCATTGCTTGCTGGTAACGGCTATAATCGGCGTCATTCAGCTGGCGGCCATCGGCATAGAATCGTGCAGCTTGCGGGCGTTGACTGCTATGCGCAATCAGTGTGCGGACTTCGGCTTGTGTATAGCTGTGCGGTGCTGTTGCAAGGTCAAACAGCTCGGCGGAACTTTTAAATAACGCAGCTTGGTCAGCCCGAATGTGTGCTGGTGTGCGCAGGATCTGGTCAGCTGCCTGGGTTCGCGCCAACCAATAATCGGGCTGGATCTGCGCCGCTGTCAGTTCCGGAATGTCATACACGGCAGCACCGCTCTGGTTTATCAGCGGCAACAACAAACAAACCAGTAACAGATGAAAGACCACCGGGGGCCGGCGATTTTGGCAGCGCTTGCGGCTAAACATGGATAAACCTATGACGTGGCGGGAATTTTTTATTCAAGTATACTGGCCACAAATCAAATGACAAGCGCAGATGGTGACATGAAAACAATACAGAGCTTGGTCAAACACATATATAAATCAATTACTTTGCACATCCCAACCCGGTTAAAACCAAAGCGCAGACGCCATATCGTGGCTGGCTTGGGGTTGTCATTTTTAATGCTTGGCAACTCAGGCTGCAGTCAAGCACCGCAACGGCAGCTTTTGCCGGCTGAACCTGTGATCCCATTGTCTGCCAGACAACTGGTCGTTGTCGTCAGCGACAACTGGGACGCCAACAGCGGCCGTTTATATCAGTTTTCCCGCAACAGCGGCACTTCATGGCAAGTCAAAGGTCAGGCCAGCTTGGTCGACCTTGGCCGTAATGGCAGTGCCTGGGGCCTGGGGTTACATCCGCAACAACAAGGGCCGCAGAAACAGGAAGGCGACGGCAAGGCACCGGCCGGCTTGTTCCGTTTGAGCGCCGCTTTTGGCGCTCTACCCACTTTGGCCACGCAGATGCCATACCAGCAAATGAGCCGCTTTGATTATTGTATCGATGTGCCGACTTCGCCTTTGTACAACCAGACACTGGATGTCCGGCAATACCGGCCAGAATGGACAGCCAGCAGCTCCGAGCCGATGCGGCGCGATCTGATGGACAAACCGGACGCGGTGTATCAGCAAGGATTGTTTGTTGACCATAACTACAGCAACGGCGAAGCGCGCCAGACCGGTGCCGGCAGCTGTATTTTTATCCATCAAAAAGCATCAGGTGGCCGTAAAACCGCCGGTTGTACTGCGTTGGAACCGGCGGCACTCAGTGCTCTGCTGCAGTGGCTGACGCCGGATTCAGCACCGCTGTATTTGCTATTGCCTGTAAAAGAATATCAACGCCTGCAGCAGGACTGGCAATTACCGGTGCTGGCTGAATGAGGACGGAGACAAACGAAGTGAGCCCTGCATTGAACCCATTCAAACAGATGTTCCGGCTTTTACCTTTATGCAGCCTGATGCTGTGGTTAAGCGGTTGTGCCAGTCAACCAGCGGTGCAGCTACGTCAGGATTTAACCCAACAAATTCAGGCTGCCGGGTTAGAACCTCATCAGGTGGCGCTACTGGTCATGCCGGTTGAACCTGGCCAGCAGACTAGACCGGTGATTGCGCATAATGCAGATTTGCTGATGCAACCGGCCAGCACCTTAAAACTGCTGACCAGTGCGGTCGCCCTGGACCAGCTCGGCCCTTTGTGGCGCGGTGAAACTGAACTGTTGGCCGAGCCCGCTGATCTGGCATATGCCCGGCAGCATGGTGTGTTACAGCAGCCACTTTTTGTCCGCGGTAAAGGCGACCCGGATCTGGATTATGCCGCACTGACAGCTTTATTGGCGCAGTTACGCCACGAAGGCGTGCGTGAATTGCGCGGTGGCATTGTGCTGGACCGTCACTGGTTTAGTCCGGACCTGCCCGACCCGACAGCGCCGGCTTTTGATGAATCCCCCCGCGCCCGCTACAACCATATTCCCGATGCGCTGAGCCTGAATCAGCAAATGCTGCAATTGCGCATACAAAGCGACGCCAACTCAGTGCGGCTTCGTACTTTACCGGCATTTGACCAACTGGAACTCAGCGCTCGGTTTCGCCTGACTGATGGCCGTTGCGACCAGTTTAATGGCCACAGCCTGCAACTGCATGAGCAAACACTACCAGAGGGCCGGATCAGACTGGTGCTGAGCGGTGATTTTCCGCGCCATTGTTTACACGAAGAAGACGCCGCCTGGTTAAGCCGTGACGCCCAGTGGCAGCTTAGTCTGCAGCAGTTTTGGCGTCAGCTGGGTGGTCAGCTGCCGGCAGGGCTGTCTATACGTCATGGCAAGACATCGGATAACGCACAGGTCGTTGCGCAGCACTTCAGCCGGACCTTACCGCAATTACTGCAGCAGCTGAATAAAAACTCGGATAATGGTCTGGCGCGTACTTTGGCTTTACAACTCGGCGCTTTACAGCAGGCATCTGTGCAGAACAGCAAGCAGGCCCCGCACCAACCTGTGTCTGCGCCGGCTGATACAGTACAAGCAGCCGAACAGTTGGTAAAAAACTGGCTGCAGCAGCGACAGTTACCGACAGCGGGACTGGTGCTGGACAATGGCTCCGGCTTATCACGGCTGGCGCGGATCAGTGTCAGCCAGCTGGCTGCCTTGTTGCAATATACCTGGCAGCAACCCTGGGGCCTGGATTTGGCCAGTAGTTTGCCGCGCGCCGGCACTGACGGTACTTTGCAGAACCGGATGCGGGCGACGTCAGCGCATGACCGCGCCCGGTTAAAAACCGGTACTCTTCGCAATGGTACCGGCCTTGCCGGTTATGTCTTTGACCGTGAGCGAAGACCGTGGATTTTTGTTGGCCTGGTGAATGCCGAACAAGGCGTGGTCAAAGGCCGGCCATTGTTAGACCAATGGGTGCAGCAGGTCAGCCAGTTTTAACCGGCTGCCTGCGGCATAATGTCTGATGAGCCCGGTCCAGTCAGGTCAGATACTAAATTTATGTTTGGTAAACAGCTGCTGTGCCTGATACCACAATGGACCGACCTGACCGGTCCCAATCGGCACACCGTCGATTGCAACAACAGGCACAACTTCTTTTGACGAACTGGTGAGCCAGACTTCGTCTGCTACCAGCACTTCGGCTTTGCTTACCACCCGTTCCTGTACTTCAATAGCGCTATAGTTGCGCAGAATGTGCAACAACAGCAGCCGCGTGATCCCGGGCAGGATTTGATGGTCAAGCGGCGGCGTACTGACAATGCCATCTTTGACGATAAATGCATTACACGAGCTGCCTTCGGTTAATTCGTCTCGCTCATTAAATAACAGTGTTTCCTGAGCGCCGGCTTCAATGGCCTGCTGGTGATGCAACACATTACCGAGTAACGCTGTCGACTTGATATGGCAACGTTTCCAGCGCAAGTCTGTTGCCGTGATGACCTGCATCGGTTTCGCGCTGCCAGGAAGGCCGTTTGGCGGCGGATTAATCGCAAAAGTAAAAGCGAACACTGTTGGACTGACGCCTGCCGGAAACGCATGGCCGCGCTTGATATCTGCACCCCGTGACACCTGGAGATAAACCCCCAGGTCGCCCTGACCGTTGCGCTGCAATAATTCGTTGATGAGCGTGAGCCAGCGGTCATGAGCCCAATCCAGCTGAATGCCAATCTCAGCGAGCCCGCGTTGCAGCCGGTCTATATGCGCAGTGAAACCAACGAGCTTGCCCTGATAACTCGGGATCACTTCGTAGATCCCGTCACCAAATAAAAAACCGCGGTCCATGGGCGAAATACGCGCTTCGCTGGCGGGCATAAAACTGCCATTTAAAAACACTTCAGACAAAATCTGTCCTTAAACCGGCACCGGCCGGTGTTGTTGATAAAGTTGATAAATTTGCCGGCACAACGCGGCGCCAACGTCAGGCGCGAGGCCATCCTCGGTCAGGGTATTTTGTCGGGTCACCCCATCAACGCTACCTTTTGCTGATAAAAACTGCAGCACCGGTAATGTGTCACAACAGGAAAATAAATCCTGACCGCTTTGTAGCGACCAAAAACAGGCAAGGCCATAAGCGGCCCAGTTCGATACATCGGCGACGATTAATTCGTCACAGCAGGTCTGCGCTGGCCGAATATCAAGACCGCCAATGATATCGGCGATATTGCCCATGCCGATTTCGTTGCCACCGTCGCCGACGCCGACTGTAGGAACGCCGGCATCACGCGCCAGCTGCACCAATGCATCCAAATCAGCGACACTGCGACTGATATCTTCGTGGCGCATATTGTAATAACGGCCGTCGGCTGCTTGCCCCGGCCTTTCAATACACAGTAGTGCCGCCGGCTGATAAGTGGTGAGCAGTTCGCTGGCACGACTATGCCCCGCACAGCCAAGTGGCATCGGTTCGACCTGAAAGTCGTGCTGTAGCGCAGTATATAAAGGCTCACCACAAACCAGCACCGGGTTGCTGCCAATTTGTTGCAACATGCGGTAGACGGCAATAGCGCCAACAGGTCCGTCGGTTTCAAAAGTGCCGGCGACCGGAAAACCGGTGCCAATCAGCACCTGTTGCCCTGGTTTGAACAATAATGCTGCTGCACGCGCCAGATATCCCGGTACCAATGCCTGACGCGCCAGCGCCATGCCACGCAGGTTGCGCTCAACCAGCAAGACCTCAATCTGCTGACTCAGCACATTGCTTGACGATACTTCATCATGGACCGCCATTTAAGCCTCCCGAGGGGGATTGTTGTCCGCCCACTGTGCTGCCAAGGCATCCAGCTGCTGTTGTAAAGCCAGTAGTCGTTGTCGCTCCTGCAACAGGGCTGTGGCCGCATCCAGCCAATAAAACCGCACTATATTCCCGGTCATCAGCTGGCCCAACAATTCACAGGCACCACGGGTTAAGGCGCCGGTTTTGGGGTACCCGCCTATGGTCTGATGGTCGTTTAGCATCACAATAGGTAAACCATTGGGCGGCAGTTGCATGGCCCCTAAACAAATTCCTTCGGAATAAAGCGCTTGGGCGTGAACCGGCAAGGGTTCACCACCAAGTTGCATGCCCATGCGATCGCTGCGGGCCGTAACCCGAAACAGCCGCTGCGGCAATATTTGCTGCAGTTGCGGGTCCAGAGTGTCGAGCTGGGCGCCGCCAACCAGCGCTAATGCGCGGATGGTCTGGTGATGGTAGTGCTGATGGTAAGGCAACGACAGCTGTGGGTCTGGTTGCAGCCAAGGCCTGCAGGCCAGCAAAGTTCCGGCGCTGATAGCTTTGCCCTGCCCATCCGGCCCGCCGACTTTTTCCCGCAGCACAGTAGCGACACTGCCGCAAATGAGCGGGGCTGCAAAGCCACCGGCAACAGCCAGATAAGCCCGGGCGCCGGCACGGCTGTAACCAATTTCGAGCAAATCGCCAGGCTGCAATAACAAAGTGCGATATCTGGCTACCGGCTGACGATTAAGCAGCAGTGGCATGGCGACGCCGGTAATGGCAACAAGTAACGGCTGCTCTGCACGAAAAGCCACAGCACCTAAAGTGATTTCCAATACTGCCGGGCAAGTACTGTTGACGTGGTTGTGATTACCGACCAGAGCATTGGCCAGCCTGGCTGCCGTTAAATCGACCGCACCGCTCTGAGTCAGGCCCACCGCCGCACCACCAAAACGGCCAGCATCCTGTAATTGCACGCCGCTGTGGCTTTGCAGCACCCACAAGCCCGAACTGCCTGCTGTTTGCTGTGCTGTCATAACTGCCCGCCTAAACGCAAAAACTCCGCCCGCTC
>CBFGPY010000025.1:0-12258 GCA_965650755.1 uncultured Chromatiaceae bacterium
CGCGCTCGGACGACAAGCGGTAAAAGGGTTTTGCCAAGTTCAGCCGGTAACTTTCGCCGTCGGAGGTGTCGACATATTGCATAGTCGTTTGCCAGTGGCTGCCGCTGATGTTCGGGCTATGAAATTGCAGCTTGTAACCATCGCGCTCGCTGTCGGTGAAGTATTCAATCTGCGCCTGATTGCCGGTACCCCACAGGTTATCTTCTGCCAGCCCCAGATTGGCTTTGGTGGCCCCACCGGTATGGCCGAGTGAAATGCGTGGCAGCAATGACCAGTTATCCCAGCTGCGCACTGTTACTTCAACGCTTTGACTGGCCGGGCAATAAGCCGATACGACGATGTCGGCGTGGCGCAGATACCGGCGTGAACGCAACAGCCGTTCGGTTTCAGCCAGCACGCTGATGTCGAGTGACTGACCTTCGCTGAATAACAAATCTTCGCGTAAAGCTGCTTCTGTGGTGATGACGTGATAATCGTTGGCAAAACGGTGAAACCAGACGCTGTGTTTGCTGCTGAGGTCAAAAATGTCATTGCGTTCAAAATGGATCTGGCTGATGTTCCAGTGCCGGGCTGATTGCGGTAAGGCGTCCATGGATTTCAGCGGTATACAGGCTTCCGCCGCCTGCAACTGGCCGGCACTTAACGTCAAAAGTGCCCCTAAGTAACCAGATAATAAGACTTTTGCCGATCGGATCCGTCGCATCACAGCTTCCTTTTGTTCCGGAACGATGCGGCTCAGTTAATGTGGTTTGGCCGAGAAATGCAAGAGGGAAGTGTAATTGAGCAGGCAGAGAACACAGCTCTGCCGGCGGGCAGAGCTGTGATGAAGGCTTACATTTTGCCGTCTTTTTTCTTCAGTGATTTTAATAGAGCGACCTGGCTCGGTGACAATTTGATCACACTGCCCGGATACGCGCGGCCTGCTGGATAATCCCACTCGCGTGGACGGGATTCTTCGACAATTTTCTTGAAGTTGGCGCAGACAGTATTGGTTGGTTTGGCGCCCAGTTTTTTGGCATAGGCCTTCAGATATTCATCTGAGGCGCCTTCATTGGATAATAAACAGTAACCTTCGGTTGAGTACATGACCTCTTCTGCTTCTTCCGCAACAGCGATGTTGCTGGTCAGAGCCCCGGCTGCCAGCAGGATGATAAGACTTTTTTTCATAATTTTCCTCTTGTTATAACTGCACGTCAAAAATGACGTTCTGTTTAACCCTAGCTGCAGATAATTATTTTGCCAGTTTGTACCCAGATGAATTTTTCTGATTTCTTGCGACTGTACAGAAAAGCCGCTAAACTGCCGGCCAAACCAAGGGGTGCAACCGCTGAGATGCCGCAAGGCAAACCCTTAGAACCTGATCCGGGTCATACCGGCGGAGGGATGGTGTGAAAACTTCCAGCTGCGCGCGCGTGATCCCGGTCTTTACCGGAGCAATTTGATGTTACGTGCCTTCTCGCCTTTATCTGACTCTTTAACTTTTGCTGTAACTCCACAGCGTTCCCCATTGTTGCCAGCGATTTCGGCTATTGCTTTGTTAGTGTCTGGCGCATTACAGGCTGAAGAACAGGCTATAACTGTACAGGATGTCGAACGGATTGAAGTCCGCGGTGATTTTCGTCAGACCAATTTGCAAAAGCTGCCAGGCAGCGTTGTGGTACTGGGTGAGGCCGACATTAAACGCCAGTCAGCGCAGCATCTTGATGATTTACTTGCCAATATTGCCAATTTAAACGCCTCGGCCGGTGCATCGCGCAGTCGTTTTTTACAAATGCGCGGGGTGGGAGAGCGCAGCGAGTTTGTCGACAACATTAATCCTTCAGTAGGCTTACTGGTCGACGGTATTGATTATTCAGCGCTTGGTCTGTTATCGCTGGCCGACACGGCACAGCTTGAAGTGTTTCGTGGCCCTGAAGCCACCCGCTTTGGTGCTAATGCGCTTGCTGGTATGTTGAATCTGCAGTCGGCTGATCCAGTGTTTGCCAGTGAAGGACGTCTGCAACTGACCGCAGCGAATTACGACAGCTGGCAAGCCAATATGATGCTGAATCAGGCACTGACAGAGCAACTGGCTGTGCGTCTGGTCGCCGACCGGCAAAAATCAGATGGCTTTGTCCGCAACGAATTCCTCCAGCGCGAAGACACCAACGGCATCGATGAAACTTCCTTCCGGCTGAAAACCCGCTACCAGCCAAATCAGGAGCTGACACTGGACTGGCTGTGGAACCATCATGATATCGACAATGGCTATGATGCCTTTTCACTGGATCGCAACCGTACGACTTTGTCAGACCAACCTGGCCAGGACAAACAGGATGTGGACGCCAGTGCGCTGAAACTGCAGTATCAGGGTTTTGCCAGCGTGGATAGTCTGACGCAACTCAGCCTGCTAAAAGCCGATACCGATTATGGTTACGACGAAGACTGGGGTTATGTTGGCCTGCATCCGGACGAATATTCCTCAACCGACCAATATCTGCGTGAGCGTGATTTTTTGAGTCTGGAACAACGTTTCATCAGTAAAAATCAGCAGGGTCATAACTGGGTTGCTGGTTTGTACGCCAGTCATCAAACAATTGATTTAACTCGTTTATACACCTGGCTGGATCAGAATTTTATCAGTGATTTTGAACGGCAAAATCTGGCGCTTTATGCCGAAAATCAACAGCAACTGGCACCGGATTTAACCCTGACTTATGGCGGCCGTGTAGAACAATATCAGGATGAATATACCGACAACAATGGTATCGATACCGACGGCGATGACCAGATGTGGGGCGGTAAACTCAGTCTGGCTTATCAGGTCAGCCCGCTCAGCCAGATTTATGGTTTAGTGTCCAAAGGCTACAAAGTCGGTGGGGTCAATGGTGAAGCTCTGGCAGAAACGTTGAACCCAAAACTGAATGGGTTAAAGGATTTCCTACTAAGTAAATCTACTTTTGCACCAGAACAGCTGATCAATGCTGAATTTGGCGTCAAAGGTCAAAATGCCGATCACACGCTGGTGAGCCGGGTCTCCGCATTTTATATGTGGCGCGATGACATGCAGCTCAAAGCCTGGATTAACCAGGGCACCAAATTTGTCGGCTACATCGATAATGCCTTCAGCGGGCGCAACTATGGTCTGGAAACCGAAAACCGCTGGCAGCTGAACCCTGCTGTGGTATTACATCTCAGTGGTGCGGTGCTTAAATCTGAGATCCGCGGTTTTGTTACTAAAGCCGGGCTCGATATGAGCGGCCGCGCACAGGCTCAGGCACCGGAATATCAAGTGAGTGCAGGTGCCGATTGGTCGCCGCTGGAAGCACTGCAAATTTCGGCACAATATGCTCACAAAGACGGTTACTACTATTCAGACTCAGAAAATATCCGCGCCTCACACAGTAACTTGCTGAATCTTCGTGCCAGTTATCAGTGGTCGCAGTGGGAACTGGCGCTGTGGAGCCGCAACTTACTGGATGAGACCTATGGGGTGCGGGGTTTTTACTTTGGCAACGACCCGCGGGATGGTTACAGCGACCACTTGTACGAGCAGTTTGGCGAACCACGCCGGATTGGCCTGACTGCCACTTATCAGTTCTGAACCCATTAAAAGGATATCGACATGCAACTTTCTATCGAAATCAGTAAATATCCACTGACCAGCGATTACATCGAACCGATTAAAGGTTTTATCGAAGAACTGAATAAAGAAGCGGGCCTGCACGTGCTGACCAACACCATGAGCACGCAGATTTTTGGTGAATACGATACCGTGATGGCGGCGCTGCAGCGCTGTATCCGCTGGTCGTTTGAGCGTTATGGCAAAGTGGTGTTTGTCGTGAAGTTCCTGCATGGTGATCTGCGGCCATGATGGAACTCTGGCAGCAGCTGCTGAACCAGTGGCAGTTACAGACGGCGCTGGAGCTGATTGCGACCGTGTTAGCGCTGTTCTACACAGTACTGGCCATTCGGCATAGTCTGTGGTGCTGGCCGGCTGCACTGGCGAGTACTGTGCTGACGCTGCAGATTATGCTCAGTGCCAATCTTTACACCGATGCGCTGCTGCAGCTGTATTACGCCGGTATGGCGCTCTATGGCTGGTGGAACTGGCAGCAGTTACGTAACCAGAGTGGTCAGGCGCAACCTGTGGTGGAGTGGCGTTGGCAACAGCATTTGTGGCTGATTAGCCTGACGGCGCTGGCGGGGTTGGGTCTGGGTTTTCTGATGCAACAATACACCAGCACCGATTTTGCCTGGCTCGGCGCGCAAATCAGTTGTTTTGCGGTGGTGACGACCTATCTGGTGGCGAAAAAAGTGGTGTCAAACTGGCTGTACTGGATAGTGATTGATGCCGCTTCAATTTATATGTATCTGCAAAAAGATCTGTATTTTTTCAGTGCGCTTTTTGTTATTTATACGCTGACCGCAGCTTCGGGATATTTCGCATGGCGCAGCAACTACCGGCAACAGCAACTGAACAACGCATCTGGCATCTGTGTCAGCGGCTAGAGTTTTTTGCTAATCACCTGCCGCTGGCGCTGCAAAAGCTGGCGGCCAGCAGTACCAACGACAATTACTATGTGCATACGCAGCGTGGTCATTATCTGGTGCGGCATTACAAACCCGGTGTGGCCGGTGTCTGCCGGCAGCAGGAGCTACGCTGTCAGCATGCGGCGGCGGCTGTCGGCGTGGCGCCGGCGCCGCTTTGTCTGAACAACCATCAACGCATCTTAATCAGCGATTTTCTGACCCACAGCCGGCATTTTGACTGGGAGCTGCATCATAACCACCTGCTGCAGCTGGTCGAAAAGCTGGTGCGGTTGCACAAGCTCAAAG
Organism: uncultured Chromatiaceae bacterium; assembly: GCA_965650755.1. Classification (GTDB taxonomy): domain Bacteria; phylum Pseudomonadota; class Gammaproteobacteria; order Enterobacterales; family Alteromonadaceae; genus Pararheinheimera. The sequence goes on from CBFGPY010000025.1 coordinate 4,819, forward strand.
TTCAGACTGCTGTGCTGGACCCTTTTGTCTATCTGCAGCAATTACGCGACAAAGTCGAGCAGCAGCCCTGGTCTGAACAGGATGAACAGGATTGGCAACGCTTGCGTCAGGCGGCTAGTTTGTTTGCACAGTTGCCGGCCGATCAGGTGCTCTGTCATATGGATTTGCATAGCGGCAATATTCTGTTGCAGCACCAACAACTGTGGCTGATTGATTATGAATATTGTCAGCAGGCGGACAGTGCATTTGATTTGGCGGCTTTGTGTCTGAATTTGCAGCTCAATGCTGCAGAACAGCAGCAGTTACTGAGTTTTTATCTGCAATTTCGGCCAGAGGCGCGTCAGGCAATAACGCAGCGGCTGCAGTTTGCAACTTTGCTGTATAGCGGGTTTTGTTGGTTGTGGTACAAATCTCTGGAGGGGGGCGCTGATAAAGCAAAACTGGCGCAAACCATGTTACGCCAGTTGCAAATACCTGATTCAGATACCGCCAAGCCGCTCAGCTAAGACTTTATAGCGTTTGACGTCTTCCTCCTCAAACATCGGTTTTCCTGCGTCGTCCTTGCCTGCCGGTACTAATAAATTTTCCCGCGCCAGTCGTTCGACCCGGATATCCTGAATTGATAAAAAAGCCGCTACTTCGGCTACAGTCATTAAAGCCATGATGATTTCCTGCGTGATGTATCTCATTAATATAAGCGCAGAAATTCGGCTTTGTGAATACTTAATGCCGGAACAGCCAATAATTAAAACGATTAAGCCCGAAAAAATCCTTCGTTACACTTTTATCGGCTGCTGTAGTCGGGTTTTAGCCGTATTGCTCTGGGCAGAGTTGTGGCTGATATGTTAAATAAGCAAGGTTGTAAATGCATGAGCATGAAGCAAAAAAATAACAGGAAGCAAAGATGGCGAACAAAGCAAACTTACTCTGGACCACATTGCTCGGGGCCAGCGCTGTGCTGATCAGCGGGCTCAGTCAGGCCAGTCAGCCGGTTCAGGCTCCGGTGGCGGCACAAGTCCCCTATACCGTGAAATCACCGCATGGCGATCGGGTTGATCCTTATTACTGGATGCGCGATGACAAACGGCAGGACCCTAAAGTTCTGGCGCATCTGCAGGCAGAAAATGCCTATTACCAGCAGTATGCAGGTAAATATTCGGAGCTGACCAAGACATTGACCGACGAGATCATTGGCCGGGTCAAGCAGGACGACAGTTCGGTCCCTGCGAAAAAAGGCGATTACAGCTTTTATACCCGCTTTGAAACCGGGCAGCAGTATCCGATTTATTTACGCAAAGTACTGAAAACTGGCGAGGAGCAAGTGCTGCTGGACGTCAACAAGATGGCGGCAGGCAAAGATTTTTATCAGATTGGTAATTACGCCGTCAGCCCGGACCAAAAACTGCTGGCTTATGCCGAAGATACTAATGGTCGCCGCCAGTACACGGTGCGCATTCGCGATCTGACCACCGGCAAAGACCTGCCGGACAGCATCAGCGGTGTGGAAGCCTCGCTGGCCTGGTCATCGGACAGCAAACATCTGTTTTATATTGAAAAAGACAAGCAGACATTGCTAGGCAATAAAATCCGTCGCCACCAGCTCGGTGACGCAGTTGCCAAAGACGTGTTGATGTACGAAGAAAAAGACAACAGTTTCTATACCGGTATTGGTAACAGCAGTGACGACCAGTTTGTCGTGTTGTGGCTTGGCAGTACTGTGTCTTCTGAAATTCGGGTGTTACCGGCAAACCAGCCGACTGGCGAGTTTAAAGCGCTGGCCCCACGTCAACGCGATTTTAAATATGAAGCCGATCACTTAGGTAACCGCTGGATCATCAGCACCGACTGGAACGCACCGAATAACCGCATTATGGCGGTGGCAGACAACCAAATCGGCGATCGTGCGCGCTGGACCGAATTGCTGCCACACGACAAAAATGTGTTTATTGAATCCTTTCAGCTGTTTAACGATTATCTGGCCATTAATGAACGTAGCGAAGGCATCAACCGCATTCGGGTGTTACCGTGGCAAAACCCGGCCAAGGCCAGTTATATCAGTTCAGATGAACCGGTTTATGTTGCATCAACCGACGTGAATCTGGAGCAAAACACTGAGTGGCTGCGCTACAGCTACACCTCGTTGACGACGCCAAATTCAGTCTATGAAGTGAATTTACGCACCGGCGAGAAAAAACTGCTGAAACAGCAGGAAGTACTGGGTGGGTTTGACCGTGCTAACTATGTCACAGAACGGGTCTGGGCCGAAGCGCGTGATGGCACTAAAGTGCCGGTGAGTCTGCTGTATCGCAAAGGCTTCAAAAAAGATGGTTCAGCACCGCTCTATCAATACGCTTACGGCTCCTATGGTTCGTCAACAGCACCAAGCTTTCGTTCCAGCGTGTTGTCATTAGTCGACCGCGGTTTTGTCTATGCTATCGCCCATATCCGCGGTGGCCAGGAAATGGGCCGTCACTGGTATGAAGATGGTAAGTTACTGAAAAAAATTAATACTTTCACTGATTTCATCGACGTGACGGACTATCTGGTGAAACACCAGTATGCGGCGAAAGACAAAGTCTTTGGTATGGGCGGCAGCGCTGGTGGTTTATTGATGGGCGCTGTAGCCAATATGGCGCCGGAAAAATATCGTGGTTTAGTAGCGCATGTGCCATTTGTGGATGTGGTGACCACTATGCTGGATGAATCTATCCCTCTGACCACCAATGAATTTGACGAGTGGGGCAATCCGAAGCAAAAAGCCTATTACGACTATATGCTGTCCTATTCACCTTATGACCAGGTGAAAAAACAGGCGTATCCGGCGCTGCTGGTCACTACGGGGCTGCATGACTCACAGGTGCAGTATTTTGAACCGGCGAAATGGGTTGCCAAACTCAGAACGCATAAAACAGATGCGCAGCCGCTGTTATTCCGCACCAATATGGAAGCAGGGCATGGCGGTAAGTCTGGTCGTTTCTCGCGCTTAAAAGAAGTGGCAGAAGAGTATGCTTTTGTGTTGTCGCTTGTTGGAAATAAATAACGATTTATCAGTAAGATAAATTATTAGAATAAAACCCGGCAATCTTGCCGGGTTTTTTATTGTTTTCACTTTATTGCATTTGCTGGCCCAGCCAACGGTAGCCCCGGTTTATTGGTCGCAAATTTCAGTCTGTATTCATAATTGTCATATCGCTGCCATAGACATTTTTCCCTGAAGTCGGGTATAAGAAACTGACGTCGTTGATGTTTTTCGGGACTTTTGCCTGTTTAACCTCCCGGTTGCACAGGCGAAACAGCGCAATTACGCTACATTCAAAGCGGGTTGTAAGCTGTTAACGAATAAATCAGATAATAACAAGTGAGATCCTCTATGAAACCATCAGGCATGGCGCTTGCGCTTTACAGCAATTTCCTCGGGCAATCGCCCAACTGGTACAAACTTACCATTATCGCCTTTATGTTTCTGAATCCATTGGTTTTTATTCAGAATCCTTATGTCGCCGGCTGGTTGTTAGTGTTGGAATTTATCTTCACATTGGCGATGGCGCTGAAATGTTATCCATTGCAGCCTGGTGGTTTACTGGCGATTCAGGCGATAGCGATGGGCATGACCAGCACTGAAAAGGTCATGCACGAAGTGTCGGTCAATATCGAAGTTATTTTGCTATTAGTCTTTATGGTGGCGGGGATTAACTTCGTCAAAGACTTGTTGTTGTTTGTCTTCACGAAATTATTGTTGCGGGTGAAATCCAAAACCGGTATTTCACTGGCTTTTTGTATCATGGCGGCCTTTTTATCAGCCTTCCTCGATGCGTTAACCGTTGTCGCTGTGGTGATCAGCGTCGCTGTTGGTTTCTACGCGATTTATCACAAAATTTCCTCCGGCAAGACTTTTCTCGATAACCACGACCATAACGCCGACACCGAAGTGCGTGAATTGTCGCGGGCCGATCTGGAAGATTTCCGTGGTTTCCTGCGCAATTTACTGATGCATGCCGGTGTGGGTACCGCACTGGGTGGTGTTGCCACTATGGTGGGTGAACCGCAAAACCTGATTATTGCTGAAGCGGTGGAGTGGGGTTTTGCTGAATTTGCGCTGCGGATGTGTGCGGTCAGTGTGCCGGTGTTGATCTGTGGTTTGCTGACCACTGCACTGGTTGAAAAGCTCAAATGGTTTGATTTTGGTTACAAAATGCCGGACGCCGTGCGTGCCGTCCTGGTCGATTACGACGCCCATCAAAGCGCTAAACTGACCGCCTCTGATATTTCAAAACTGTGGGTACAAGGTGTTATTGCCGTTTTATTAGTGATTTGTCTGAGCCTGCACATTGCCTCTGTCGGCCTGATTGGTCTGATGGTGATTATTCTGGCGACGACTTTCTGTGGCGTGACCGATGAACATGCTATCGGCAGTGCCTTTAAAGAAGCGTTGCCTTTTACCGCTTTACTGGTGGTGTTTTTCGCGGTGGTTGCTGTGATTATCGATCAGCATCTGTTTACACCTATCATCACCTGGGTACTGACTTTTGACGGTCAAATGCAGCTGGCGGTCCTGTTTATGGCCAATGGTGTGTTGTCGATGGTCAGCGATAACGTCTTTGTCGGCACTGTCTATATCAACGAAGTCAAAGCAGCATGGGAAGCAGGCCGTATCAGTCGCGAACAGTTTGAGATGTTAGCTATTGCCATCAATGCCGGCACCAACCTGCCAAGTGTGGCAACCCCGAATGGTCAGGCAGCATTCCTGTTCCTGTTGACCAGTGCGCTGGCACCATTAATTCGGTTGTCATATATGCGGATGGTCTGGATGGCATTGCCCTATACCATAGTGCTGGCCGTGGTTGGTTTAGTCTGCACTGTGTTCCTGTTACCAGAAGTGACACACTATTTCTATAGTGTGGGCTGGATCCATCATTATGTGCCTGGAGCGGCGCATTAATTTATCGCTGAAAACGGGGTATTCACCGGCCTGAATGCCCCGTTGATCGTGACGGGACTTGAAAATCGCCTGTCCCACCCAGACTGGCATCATGATCTGGTTTAATTTCTGATGTGATACTGTGCGGGCTTAGAGCTGGTTTCAGCATTCACATCTGCTGAAGAGGTTCTGGCATGGCATTAGTACTACCCTGGATTCTGACCATCCCTCTGTTCAGTATTGTGATTCTGCTGCTGTTTCGCAATTTAACCCGCAATCAACAAACTCTGATCGCCCTGGCAGCCCCGCTGATTGGTTTGTTGCTGTTAGCACCGATGGTGCCGGATTTACTGCAAGGCGCTGTGTTGCAACAGCAATGGCAGTGGTTGCCGGTGTTGGGACTGCAATGGACCTTAAGGCTGGATGCGCTGGCGTTGTTATTTAGCCTGCTGATTTTCGGCATCGGTTTGCTGGTGATTTTTTATGCCCGTTATTACCTGAATAGCAAAGACCCGATGGCGCGGTTTTATGCCAGTCTGCTGCTGTTTATGCTGGCGATGCTCGGCATTGTGCTGTCTGGTAACGTGCTGCAGCTCTGGATGTTCTGGGAATTGACCAGCATCAGTTCGTTTTTACTGATCAGTTACTGGTCACACCGTTCTGATGCGCGCAAAGGTGCCCGTCTGGCGCTGACAGTAACTGCGGCCGGTGGTCTGGCATTGTTAGTCGGTTTGATTTTACTCGGGCAGGTCGCCGGTAGTTATCAGCTGGATGTGATCCTCGCAAAAGGCCCGCAGATTATTGCCGATGCGCAATATCCGCTTATTCTGGTGCTGATTTTATTGGGCGCTTTCACCAAGTCGGCGCAGTTTCCATTTCATTTCTGGTTGCCGAATGCGATGGCGGCGCCAACACCGGTCAGTGCTTATCTGCATTCAGCAACTATGGTCAAAGCCGGGATTTTCTTATTAATCCGGCTGTATCCGGCCATCGCCGGCACGGATTTGTGGTTTAGCCTGGTGAGTCTGGCCGGGTTACTGACATTATTAACCGGCGCTTATTTTGCGTTGTTTCAACATGATATCAAAGGCTTATTGGCTTATTCGACAATCTCCCATCTGGGTTTAATTACGCTGTTATTGGGCCTGGATACCGATTTAGCGACTGTGGCGGCGATTTTCCACATCATCAACCATGCCGTATTTAAAGCCTCGTTGTTTATGGCAGCCGGCATTATCGACCATGAAACCGGTTCGCGTGATATGCGAAAAATCAATGGCTTATGGCATTTTATGCCGGTAACCGCCAGTCTGGCGATGGTCGCAGCCGCGTCAATGGCCGGGGTACCGCTACTCAATGGTTTTTTATCCAAGGAAATGTTTTTCAGCCAGACGCTGCACCAAAGTGTGTTGGGGGCGCTCAGCTGGTTGTTGCCTTTGCTGGCGACGCTTGCGGCGGTATTTTCAGTCGCATATTCAGCCCGCTTTATTCACGATGTGTTTTTTAACGGCAAGCCGATTGGCCTTGATAAAATCCCGCATGAGCCACCGCGTTATATGCGGGTGCCGATGGAAGTCCTGGTGGCATTGTGTATCGGCGTTGGCATTTTCCCGCAGTGGCTGGTGGGTGACATCCTGCTGGCCGCTTCGACCGCTGCTTTACAGCAAACGCCGCCGGCATACAGCCTTGCGCTGTGGCATGGTCTGAATCTGCCACTGCTGATGAGTACGGTGGCCTTCGTCGCCGGTATTGTGCTGTATATCAACCGTAAAGAGTTATTTCTGTTTCAGGCTGGTTTTCAGTCAACGCTGGCGATTTACCGGTTTGAAGCATTGATCCAGCGTTTAGTGCTGCGTTGCCGGCAGCTCAGCCAGTGGGCTGAGCCGGGCCGGCTGCAATGGTATATCGCTGTGATGCTGTGGGCGACTGTCATGCTGGCTGGTTATCCGCTGTTGCAGCTTCATTCCGTGCAAGGGGAGCGCGGTTTGTTAACGACGGACTGGTTCACTGCAGTGTTAGTGGTGTTAATGGTGCTGGCGGCGCTGGCGACTGTGGTCTGGCAACGTCAGCGTTTATTGGCGCTGGTGATGATTTCCGTGGTCGGGCTGATGCTGAGTTTATTGTTTATCCGCTTTTCCGCGCCTGATCTGGCGTTGACACAGCTGGCGGTTGAAGTCGCGACAGCCGTGTTGCTGATGCTGGCGCTGTATTTTTTGCCGCATCGCAGCCCGAAACAAAGCGCTCACTCTACGTTATTGCGTGACATGCTGCTGGCCGGCAGCTGCGCTATTGTGGTGGGGAGCTTGGCATACCTGATGCTGACACATCAGGCAGAGTCAGTGTCTGCTTATTTCCTCGCCAATGCGAAATCCGGCGGAGGCGGCACTAATGTGGTCAATGTGATCCTGGTGGATTTCCGCGGCTTTGATACCTTTGGCGAAATAACGGTGTTGGGTATTGCTGCACTGGGTATTTATAAACTGCTGACCGGCATTCCGCGCTTCAAACCCAGCGCCGACGCG
>CBFGPY010000026.1:0-12056 GCA_965650755.1 uncultured Chromatiaceae bacterium
CACATAGAATGACTATGCCACGCGCCTCGTTTCGCGCCCAAAACGCCACCACCACTCGGTGGCCGAAACGAACAAAACTTAACCGCCAAACATCACACGCCCTAGAAGTGCCAAATGACTAAAAATGGGGGCAATAAGCTATGAATGCATACGCCGCTTTAATCCAGCGTCAATTGGATGCTTACAACAACAAAGATATTGATGGCTGGTTAGTTACTTATGCTGCCGATGCAAAACAATACAGCCTGCATGGGGAATGCATCGCCGAAGGCCACCAGGCCATGCGCCAGCGCATTGCAGAGCGATTTGCCGAGCCTGATTTGCATGCACGGTTGTTAAACAGGGTGGTGATGGCAAATGTTGTTGTGGATCATGAGGTTGTGACCCGAAATTTTCCGCAAGGCAAAGGCGAGATTGAAATGCTGTGTGTTTATGAAATCGAAAATGGTCTGATCCAAAAAGCGTCGTTCTCTTTTGGTGAGGCCAAAATTTATGACTAAGGCAATTCCTGCACAGGGTTCGACCTACAATCAGCGGCTTATCCAGGATTTTTTATAATCAATATTGAAGCCTGTTTGAGATGTTGGGCTGCTGTCGGCAAAGTACGACCAAATAATAAAATGAGCGGGTAAAGCGCTGTGACATTGATCTTTTTTGCTGTTGATAGTTTTATAAGGAAATAAATATGCGTTTGGTTTTAATCAGTTTGGTTGTTTTTTTAGCCGGTTGCAGTACCACAGTACCGCTGTCAGACCAACAGCATGCAAAGCCCATTGCCAATACCATGGAGATAATCCGCAGTGCTGCGGAGTCTGCGCCAGCAGGCGTGCCGGGTGAGTACTTGTTGGATATCAAAGCGACGGACACCAAAGGGGCGGTGGTGTATCTGAATACTGAACTCGATTACCGGGATCAGCGCAGTGTGACAGTGGCGATATATCCAGCCGTGGTCGGGCAATTGCAGGCGAAATACGGTGTTGGGCCCGAAGCGTTTTTTAACGGTAAAAAAATAGTAGTCAAAGGCAGCGCTCAGCGGGTGCGGGTCGATTTTATCAGTGCAAACCGACAGCCGTCGGGCAAATACTATTATCAGACGCACATCCGGGTGTTAAACATCGCGCAAATCGAGATCGTGCAAGAGCAGGCCTGATGCCTCAACCCTCAGGCGCTTTGACGCAGCAAGGAGTCCGATTGATGGAAATAGCAATTGCCGGGACTGAGCAGGACATTGCCGATTGTTACCTCGTGATGTCGCAGCTGCGCCCGCAGCTCGACAAAGCAGGTTTTGTTGCTGCTGTTCGCGAGCTGATGCGAGAGCACGGGTATCAGCTGGTGTATCTGAAAAATCCGCAAATCAAGGCAGTGATGGGGCTGCGCTGTGGCGCCTGGTTGCATCGCGGCAAATACCTCGAAATTGAAGATTTGGTCACCTGCCAGACTGAACGTTCAAAGGGGTACGGCGAGCAAATGCTGAACTGGGCAAAAGAGTACGCAAAATCAAATGGTTGCAGCCAACTCCGCTTGGTTTCTGGCGTCGCCAGAGAGCGCGCGCATCAGTTTTATCAGCAGCATGGCATGACATTCGAAGCAAAATATTTTTCCATCGACATTAAATAGCAACTGTTGGTCGCTGTGCGCCTGGCAAATTTGCCATTATTTGGATATATCAGCAGAAGAGCGCTGGTGGAAAAGCCAAAGCTCTGAGTGGAAAGTGCCAATGCAGAGGACCGTCACTGGATGGAAAAACTGAGTTTTATCGCCTACACAGCCAAAGACAAAGCTGCTTGTCTGCACTTGTTTGACCACAACTGTCCGGCGTTTTTTGCGCCTAACGAACGCGATGATTATGCAGCGTTTTTGGATGCAGCACCGTCTGGCTATGAACTGTGTTGCCAGGGCGAGCTGGTTATCGGTGCTTTTGGCCTGATCTGCCGCGACAGACAGCACTTCGCGCTTAACTGGATCCTACTAAGCCCGGAGTTACAAGGGCTTGGTGTGGGCCGGGCCATCATGCAGCGGGTGATGCTATTGGCAAAGGTGCAACAAATCAGCCAAATCAGTATCGCCGCCAGTCATTTGTCGGCGCCATTTTTTGCCAAATTTGGCGCCAAGACGCTGGCGGTTACGACAGATGGCTGGGGTACTGACATGCACCGGGTCGATATGGTATTGCCGTTGTAGCAGATACTGGCCTTAGCGGCGGCGACTGGTAGACTGTTGAATAACAAAGATCAAAGGTGAAAGCCGATAGCATGGAGAGCCTATGTCCAGCGATTTTATGTTGTTTGTCCCAGATGCAGATCATGGCCCGCTGCCAGCACAGCATCTCAGTCCGTCTCAAAAGACTGAAATTGAAAAGGCGGTGCCGGCGCAGGCACAGTTGGGTCAGTATCTGCAGATGCTTTATGCCCATTCAGAGCTGTATCTGCGTCATTGTGTACTGAAAGCAATGGAAGTACTGTTGCGTCAAACGCCCCTCTCAATCAGTGCAGATGAACGGACGCAACTGCTGGACATCTGGTTCAGTGAGGTGAATCAGCATTTGTCCTGGCATATCGCCAGAATGCTGGTGGCTCTAGGTGACATCGATGGATTACAGCATGGTGCACAGCAGGCACCACTGGAAGTAACCCGGTTTGTCGCTGTGCTCGAATTAAATAATTTGCTGGCCGATTATGCGCAGCATCAAACCAAACAGGCTGAAAGCGCCCGCCTGATGCAGGTATTGCGTGCCGTCACTCTGAGCGACAGCAGTAACTATGTGCGTAATTACATCGTTGCTTTTGTGCTGGATTTTGAAAACCGCTATCCGGCGGCCTGGGTGCAGTATTGCCGGCAGTGGTATCACACCGCAGCCCGGCTAACCGGTGTGCCGCCTAAGCTGCAGCAGCCTTATGTCGCCGATTATCTTGGGGCCGATCAAAGCCGTGTGTTGGCGCCGGTTCGCCAGACTGTGCAGAGTAGCATTGCCTCAGGCGGCGCGCCTGCAACTGCGGTACAGCCAACAACTGCTGCGCAACCGGGTAATACTGCTGCAACTCAGGCGTCGGTGCTTAGCCATAACACCAACGAGCAGACGCTGAAAAAGATAAAAATCCAACAGTTATGGTCGACGTTGTTGTTGCTTGCCGCTGCGGCTCTTGCAGTGTTTGCTGCTGACCGCGAGCAGCTGCTGGGTTTGGCTGGTATTGCCGTGGCGCTGCTTTGGAAGTTTGTACTGATCCCGGCACAAAAATGGTGGCATCATGGCTGAATCAGTTGGTTTCACCCCGAAGTTCGTGGACTGGAAAAGGAGCTAAAGATGTCAACAGACTTTATCACCAAAGCCAACAAACCGGCGTTCCCTCTGTTACAGTTAGCCACCCGCAGTATCGTGCTGACGTTGCTGGTTTTGTTGTTGCCGCTCATCGCGATGTTGCTAAGCACTGAGATGCAGTGGGGGCCTGGTGATTTTGCTGCCGCGGCTTTGTTGCTGTTTAGTGCCTTTTTTGGCAGCACTTTGTGCCAACGCTATGTGCCAGCCGGGCGCTGGCGGCTGTTGGCGGTGCTGTGCTTGCTCGCGTGCGTATTGCTGCTGTGGGCAGAGCTGGCGGTTGGTATCTTTTGGTAACACTGCTTTATCCAGGTAACTGACATCCCGGGCTGACGCTCTACCGGTTTTGTGGCCATCTGAGTGCATCTGAAAATTCAATTCAATTTTTTTTCAAAAGTTGTCGATTTGCTTAAACGCATTTCGACCAGAAGGAAGGACCTTCATGCAGGTCTGCTGATTTGAACTGATAAGCAACGGAGTGATAATGAAAATTTCAATTGAAACAACAGTAAATGCGCCTCTGGAATTGGTTTGGCAAAGCTTTGTCACACCGCAAGACATTATTTGCTGGAACTTTGCTATCGACGAATGGTGTTGCCCGCGGGCTGAACTGGAGCTGGTTGTGGGCGGGACTTTTAATTACCGGATGGAAGCCAAAGATGGTTCCTTTGGTTTTGATTTTGCTGGTACCTTTGTTGCTGTCAGGCCCTATCAGGCGCTGAGTTATCAGCTGGGAGACGGCCGTCAGGTGGATGTGGCATTCAGCAATACGCCGGATGGCGTTAAAGTCACTGAAAGCTTTGATGCGGAAGATGAAAACTCGGCAGAAATGCAGCGCCAGGGCTGGCTTGGTATATTGCAGAATTTTCGGCGTCACGTCGAAAATAAATCAGGCTGAGCATGGCCGCACCATCAAGCCATGCTGTTTCTCAGCGTGTCTGGTTGCTGGCAATAGCAACCGGACACTTAGCCCTGCAGCACCTGAGACAGGCTCTGATAGCCCTGGCGGATGGTGGTGATGCGGTTGGTGGAGTTGTCATGCTCGACAAACTGATGGCGAATGCCGGCAAGCTCGGCTTTGGCGAAAATGGCTTTAAAATCAATAGTGCCTGTGCCAACGTCGACCATAGCGCCGTCTTTGGCCATGTCTTTGACATGGACCAGCGGAAACCGACCCGGATTGGCAGCGAAGAGTGTTAACGGGTCAACGCCGGCTTTAACGGCCCAGAATAAATCCAGCTCCATCTTCACTAAATTTTTGTCGGTCTCGCTCAACAGCACATCATAAGGCAGGCCGCCTTTGACCGGCGTCAGTTCAAAATCATGGTTGTGATAAGCCAGCTGCAGGCCGGCGTCTTTAATCGGTTTGGCAAATCCGTTCAGTTCTGCCGCCAGCTTTTTATAGCTGTCGACTGAATCACCGCGCTGTTCCTGTGATAACCAGGGCAGCACAATATAATGATGGCCGATGACTTTGGCATCCGCGATAACCTGAGGCAGCGAGCTTCTGAGCACTTCCAGCGGCACATGCACTGAAGGCGCCGCCAGACCGTTGGCGTCGAGCAATTTACGGATATCTTTGGCGCTGTGGCCAAAATAGCCGGCGAATTCGACATCACCGAAACCCACACCAGCCACCAGTTTCAGCGTGTCGGCAACACTTTTTTCCATCATGTCACGCAAGGTATAAAGCTGCAGGCCAGCTTTTTTCGCGGCTTTGCTTTTCTGCTCAGCAGCCAGCGCCTGTAACGGGTTACCGAGCAGGGCAACAGCGGCAAGGCCGGCGCTGCTGTGCTGCAGAAACTGGCGGCGGCCCGGTGAGGGCAGTTTTTCGGTCGTGGTCATGTGGAAGCTCCCTGTTGTGGTCTGATTGCAGTTTTACTAACTCAACTTGTGCTAATTGTTTTGCCCGCCCGGTGCAGGCCCGGTACTGGCGCGGATCACCAGGTCAAAAGGTAAAATGACTTTGGGTGCTTTGCTGAGTTTGCCTTCCAGCACATCAATCAGCAGGCGCACTGCCGTGCGGCCAAACTCTTCCGCCGGCTGGGCGATAGTGGTCAGCGGCGGATCGGCAAAAGCGGCAAAAGAAATATCATCAAAGCCGGCCACCGAAATATCCGCCGGCACGCGCAGGCCTTGTTGTTTAATGCGTTGGATAGCACCAATCGCCATTTCGTCGTTTTCACAGAAAATTGCTGTTGGCGGGTTGGGCAGCGCCAGCAAATCAGCCGCCGCGTCAAAGCCGGATTGCAGCGAGAAGTTACCCGGCGACAGTAACTCGGCAGCAAAAGGCACGCCGGCCGTTTCCAGTGCGTCGCGATAACCGGCGACCCGGTCGCGCGTGAGCGGACTTCTGGCCGGGCCTTTAATCATCGCGATGCGGCGATGGCCGAGTGCTAATAAATGTTCAGTCATGGCACAGGCGGCGGCGCGGTTATCCAGCACTACAGTCGGGCAAGGTGCTTTGTCCAGCACTTCACAGGCATTGACCATCGGCAGCAGTGCAGCGGTATCGTCGCCGGCGTCGGGCTGTTGCAGCGCATCAAACGGATTGTGGGCGCGCAGCTGAATGAGGCCATCGGCCTGCGACGTCTGCACCATGCGGGCATAAGCCGCTTCCATCTCATCATCACCAAGCGTATTGCCAAGTAACAACGCATATTGGTTGTCGTGGGCGGCTTCCTGCATGCCGCTGATCACGCGGGCGAAAAACACGTTAGCGACGGTCGGCACCAGCACGACTAAATTATGGGTTTTGCCGGAGCGAAAACGTACCGCCATCAAATTGGGTTTGTAACCGGCAGCTTTGACAGCAGCCAGCACTTTATTGCGGGTTTTCAGCGACACCAAATCGGGTTGCTGCAAAGTCCGGGACACTGTGGCCACAGACACTTCGGCCAGTCGGGCCACTTCGCGGATATTGGACATAAGCGTTCTTTTTGTTGGATCCAAACCGGCATTCTACTCAGTTGCAGGCTGTGGGATGCAATAGCTTTTAATGTAACCGGTAACATTTATAAGGGATCTTCACGCCGCTGTGAAGAGGTGGTGATGGATTTATCCGCAATAAATTAGTGCAAATGCTCGTTTCTGGTGCGATGCTTATTTTGGTTTTGCGCAAAAATGCCGCAAATATTTTGCTTTTGAGCGGATTTTAGGTTGACGTTATAAAATGTAATCCGTTACATTTTTTATAGAAGACCTGCCGGGCGTGTTCCTAAAACCTTTGGACTGCCAACCCGCAGTAACGATTTCAGCTTGCAAATGATTCAGGATAACCCGATGACCCAATCAGTCCGCCCGCGTTCGCAGAAAATTCGTTTAGGCATGTTAGGTGGCGGTGAAGGCGCGTTTATCGGCGCTGTACATCGCCATGCCGCAGCATTAGATGGTCAGACTGAACTGGTTTGCGGTGCCTTCAGCCGGGACCCCGGCAACAATCAGCGCACTGGTGAGAGCCTCGATCTGGCGCCAGAACGGGTTTACGCCAGCTGGCAACAGATGCTGGACGCAGAAGCGGCTTTACCCGAAGACGAGCGGATGCAGCTGCTGGTGATAGTCACGCCGAACCAGCTGCATGTGCCGGTCAGTCGCGCTGCGATTGCCGCCGGCTTTCATGTATTTTGCGAAAAACCGGCCGGTGTTACGCTGGCGGAAACTGAACTGCTCGCAGCCGAACTGGCACAAAGTGACCGGCTTTATGGCCTGGCGCATACTTATCTGGGGTACCCAATGGTGTGGCAGGCGAAACAGCTGGTGGCCGATGGGGTGCTTGGCACTTTACGCAAAATTTATGTCGAATACCCTCAAGGCTGGCTCACCGACAATTTAGAAGCCAGCGCGCAGAAACAGGCGAGCTGGCGCACAGATCCGGCGCAGGCCGGCAACAGCGGCTGTATGGCCGACATAGGCACTCATGCCTTTGGTCTGGCGGAATTTATCAGTGGCCAACGTATCAACCAGCTGTGCGCGGAACTCACCAGCCATGTACCGGGCCGGCGGCTGGACGATGACGGTGCGGCGTTATTTAAAACCAGTGGCGGTGCCAGCGGTGTGCTCATTGCCAGCCAAATTTGTGCCGGCGAAGAAAACGCACTGAAAATTCGCCTCTACGGTGACAAAGGCGGGCTGGAATGGCAGCAGATGGAACCGAACAGCATCATAGTGCGGCCACACGGCGCGCCATTTTACGTGCTGCGTGCTGGTGCCGGTCAGGCCGGATTAGGCGCTGAAGCGCTGAAACGTTGCCGTTTACCGGCCGGGCACCCGGAAGGTTATTTAGAAGCGATGGCCAATCTGTACCGTGATTTTGCCAATGCAATCCGCGCCGGTGCACGCGGCACGCCTACAGGTGTACCGGGCATTAGCGCCGGCTTACGCGGCATGGCTTTTATTGACACAGTAAGTCACGTGAGCAGTGAAAAATGGCAGGCCGTGCCGGATGTAGGCTAAGCCGATGAGCGCAGGTGATTAAACCAGCTTGTTGCGACCGAGTTAAATGAGGAAACCGAATGAATAGTATTCAGGGCCCGGCGATTTTCCTGGCACAGTTTATGGGCGACAGCGCGCCATTTAACAATTTGATTAGTATGGCGAAATGGGCCGCCGATTTAGGCTACAAAGGCATTCAGGTGCCGACTAACGACCCGGCGCTGTTTGATTTGGCAAAAGCCGCGACGAGTCAGGCTTACTGTGATGACATCAAAGCACAATGTGCGGCTGTGGGGATCAGCATCACTGAGCTTTCGACACATTTACAGGGGCAGTTGGTGGCGGTGCATCCGGCTTATGACGAGCTCTTTGATAACTTTGCGCCGGCGCATTTGCGCGGCAATCCCAAGGCGCGCACCGAATGGGCGATTGCCCAGCTGAAGCTGGCGGCCAAAGCCAGTCAGAATTTAGGTTTGAAGGCACACGCCACGTTTTCCGGTGCTTTATTGTGGCATCTGGTGTATCCCTGGCCGCAGCGCCCGGCCGGTTTAGTCGAGCAGGGTTTTGCTGAACTGGCCAAACGCTGGTTGCCGATTTTAGATGCCTTTGACGCGGCTGGTGTCGATGTCTGTTATGAAATTCACCCGGGCGAAGATTTACACGACGGCGCCAGTTTTGAGCGTTTTCTCAAAGCTACGAATCACCACCCGCGCGCCAATATCCTGTTTGACCCCAGCCATTTTGTGCTGCAGCAGCTCGATTATCTGGCCTTTATCGACCGCTACCATGACCGCATCAAAATGTTCCATGTCAAAGATGCCGAGTTCCGGCCAGACGGCCGTGCCGGCGTTTACGGCGGTTATCAGGACTGGGTCGACCGACCGGGCCGGTTCCGTTCGTTAGGCGACGGTCAGGTTGATTTTAAAAGCATTTTCAGCAAGTTAACTCAGTACGGTTACCGTGGCTGGGCCGTGCTGGAGTGGGAATGTTGCTTAAAAGATTCGGCGCAAGGTGCTAAAGAAGGGGCGCCTTTTATCGCCGCGCATCTGATCAACAGGGCCACCAAAGCTTTTGATGATTTCGCTGGCGGTAGTTCGGATGCCGCGCGTAACCGACGCATTCTGGGTTTGGAATAACAAAGCCGGCATAAATCTTTTACCAGTCAAAACAGCGGCCGGTGTAGCGCGACAACCGGCCGGCACATAAAGCGCAACAGACAAGACAACAACAAAAAATCACGGGGATGACGATGAGTACAATAAAAATACGCCTCAGTACGATGATGTTTCTGCAGTTTTTTATCTGGGGTGGCTGGTTTGTCACACTGGGCACTTTCTTAAACCAGAACCTCGGTGCTGACGGCCCGCAAACCGGTATGGCGTTTTCGACCCAAAGCTGGGGCGCCATTATCGCGCCGTTTTTTATTGGCCTTATCGCTGACCGCTTTTTTAATGCGGAGCGCATTTTGGCGGTCTTACACCTGATTGGCGCAGTGTTGATGTATCTGATGGCGCAGGCGACTGATTTCGCGGCATTTTATCCGTTAGTGCTCGGTTATATGCTGGCCTACATGCCAACATTGGCGCTGGTGAATTCTGTGTCTTTTGGTCAGATGCAACAGCCGGAGCGTGAATTCGGTCAAATCCGCGTCTGGGGCACCATCGGCTGGATCGCAGCCGGTTTGGTGATTAGCTACCTGTTTGGCTGGGACGCAGCCGACGCCATTGCCGCTGGTGCGCTGCAAAACACTTTCCTGATGTGTGCGGTGGCGTCTTTGGCGCTTGGTCTGTACAGCTTTACCTTACCAGCCACGCCGCCGGCGGCACGTGGCAGTGAGGTGAAACTGGGTGAGCTGATTGGCCTGGATGCGCTGAAGCTGTTAAAAGATCGCAACTTTGCGCTGTTTTTTGTCTCGTCCATCCTGATTTGTATCCCGCTGGCGTTTTATTACCAGAATGCCAACCCATTCTTAACCGCTGTTGGCGTTGAAAACGCCACCGGCAAAATGACGCTGGGGCAAGTGTCGGAAGTGGCGTTTATGCTGGCGCTGCCGCTGTTTTTAAACCGCTTTGGCATCCGCTGGACTTTAATTCTCGGCATGGCGGCCTGGGTGCTGCGTTATGTGCTGTTTGCCTATGGCGATGCCGGCAGTGGTGTGGCCTTGTTGCTGGTTGGTATTGCGCTGCACGGTATTTGTTATGACTTCTTTTTTGTCTCGGGCCAGATTTATACCAACAGCAAAGCCGGTGCAGCTTATAAAAGTGCGGCGCAGGGCCTTATCACACTCGCCACTTACGGCGTTGGCATGCTGATTGGCTTTAGCGTGGCCGGGCAAGTGACACAGGCCTATACCACGGCCTCTGGCGCGGACTGGAACCAGATCTGGTTATTCCCGGCTGGCTTTGCCGCTGTGGTACTGGTGCTGTTTGCGCTGATTTTCAAAAACGAGACCTTAGCTGCGCAGGATGGCCGTCATGACTAAAACCACCCAGTCTTCTGGTGAGTCACGCCGCAATATGCTGAAACAGCTCGCTGCCGGCGGTGTGGCGCTTGGTGTCGCCGGGCCGTCAATATTACTGAGTGGCTGTGCGGCAACTGCTCCGCAAACGCCTGCTACAGATGACGTTGCAGCAAATAACGCTGCGCCACTCAAAGGCCGCGTGCGGCACTCAGTCGCCAGCTGGACTTATGGTCATCTGTCAATTGAAGAGCTGTGCCAGCTGGTCAAATCCTTGGGTTTCAATGCGATCGATTTGGTCGGGCCAAAAGACTGGCCGACGCTGAAGAAATACGGCATCGACTGCTCAATGTGTAATGGCGCGGAAATTAACCTGGTCAACGGCTGGTGTAACCCGGAATTTCACCCTGAGCTTATCAAACGCTACAGAGCGCATATCGATTTAGTTGCTGACGCCGGCTACACCAACCTGATTTGTTTTTCCGGTAATGCCCGCGGCATGGACCGCGAAACCGCACTGAATCATGCGGTGGTTGGTTTGTCTCAGATTTTGCCACAGGCCGAACAACGTGGTGTGGTGCTGCAGATGGAGCTTTTTAACAGCAAAGTAGACCATCCGGATTATCTGGCCGATAGCTCACGCTTTGGCATCGAGCTTTGTAAGAGACTGAAATCAAATCATTTTAAGCTGCTGTTTGATATCTACCATATGCAAATCATGGAAGGCGACATCATCCGCAGCATTTCGGACAACCATCAGTATTTTGGCCATTACCACACTGCCGGGGTGCCGGGACGCCATGAAATTGATGACACGCAGGAGCTGTATTACCCGGCAATCGCCAAGGCGATAGTCGCGACCGGGTTTAAAGGCTATCTGGCGCAGGAATTTATTCCGACGCCGGCAACGCCACAGGGCAAGGTGCAGTCACTGGCGGACGCAGTCCGGATCTGTGACGTTTGACCTGATACAGCTTTATTCACCGACAGCAGGCGCCGGCAGAGCGCCCACACAACAGATCACAGGTAAAACAGATGACAACTGCGCAAAATCATTACGACGCCATCGTCGTGGGGTCCGGCATCAGCGGTGGCTGGGCGGCCAAAGAACTGACCGAAAAAGGCCTCAAAGTGTTGCTGCTCGAACGCGGCCGTAACATTGAACATATCAAAGACTATACCAATGCGATGAAAGAGGCCTGGGACTATCCGCACCGCGACCGGCCTACTGAGCAAATGAAGCAGGATTATCCGGTGCTCAAACGCGATTATCCGCTGAATGAAAGTACCTTCGGCATGTGGGCCAATGAAAAGGATTCACCTTACACCGAGAAAAAACGCTTTGACTGGTATCGCGGTTATCACATGGGCGGGCGGTCATTATTGTGGGGCCGGCAAAGTTATCGCTTAAATGAACGCGATTTTACCGCCAACCTGGAAGAAGGCGTGGCCGTAGACTGGCCAATCCGTTATGCCGATTTAGCGCCCTGGTATGATTATGTCGAACGTTTTGCCGGCATTTCCGGCAACCGCGATGGCCTGGATGTGTTACCGGACGGGCAATATTTGCCAGCGTTTGAGCTCAATATCGTCGAAAAAGACGTCGCCGCACGCATCAAAAAAGCCTTTGGTGGCAGCCGTCATTTAATTTGTGGCCGCACCGCCAATATCACCCAGCCAAAGCCGGAACAAAACCGTGTCAATTGCCAGTACCGCGCCAAATGCTGGTTGGGTTGTCCTTTTGGTGCATATTTCAGCACCCAGTCGTCGACTTTACCTGTGGCGATGAAAACCGGCAATTTAACAGTGCGGCCGTTTTCGATTGTCACTAAAGTGCTGTATGACAAAGACAAA
>CBFGPY010000027.1:0-11885 GCA_965650755.1 uncultured Chromatiaceae bacterium
AAAACAGCCAGTGATGCCTCTGGGGTTCACGGTTTTTTTGCTGTTATTTTCAGGCCTGCCGGCTCAGGCAACGACAGTCGCTGCAGGGAAGACCATCATGGCGCGCGGCAGCGTGGAGGCGAAGGCAGATGCAGTCAGCCGGACTCTGAAACGCTTGTCGCCGGTGTACAGTGTTGATTTGGTCAGTACCGGCCCGGTCAGTGCCAGTCAGCTGCGGATGTCCGATGGTGGCCTGCTATCGTTGCAGGCCGACTCAACACTGGCCATTCGCCAATACCAGTTCGATGCGGTTAAAGCACAAAGTCAGGTTGAGCTCGAGCTGGTTAAGGGGGGGCTGCGGACCATCACCGGGCAGCTGCCGTCAGCCAATAAAAATTATCAGCTGAATACCCCTGTCGCGACTATCGGTGTGCGCGGCACTCATTATGAAGCGGTACTGAAAGACGGAGATTTGTATCTGGCCGGCTGGGATGGCGTTATTGATATTGCCGTCACAGTGCGCGGTGCCAACCAAAACTTTGCATTGGGACCTACTGAGGCATTCCGTTTTGCCATAGTGCGGGCCAACGGCGATGTTGAATTCCTGTTGCGGCCGCCGGTGCTGTTTGCGGACACCACTCCGGCGGCCTTCACTGATGACGCGATAGTGCAGGCCGGAAACCCCGATTCCGGCAATACTGCTGCAATGTCGCCGGCACAGCGGGATTGGCTGACCTGGTCGGGCTTTATGCCGCAACGACCTTCTGCGCTGAATACCGATGCCGGCGGATTTAGTTTTTATGGCATCGGCGAACTCAGTGCGCACTGGAGCCTGCAAGGCATGGACAGCGTCGGGCGCACCGGCAGTGCCAGTTTTGATTTTATCGCCGGACAGAGTCTGGTGAGCAGCAGCGGGCCGGTCACTGATTTAAACCTGTCGATGCTCATCGATTTTGACGGTGCCTGGGTGCCAGACGGGCAGTTATCTTTCACTGACAGTGCTGGTGAATGGTTTGCCGTATTTAACGGCATCTTCAATGGTGCTGCACTTGATCTCAGCATTAATTTTGCCAGTCATGGCAATGCGCTGGCTGGCGGCAGTATCAGTGGATTGTTGTTGGATGATGCCACTCGGGTATTGGGAAATCTGAGTTTGTATGAACTGGATAATCCTGCGGTCCGC
Organism: uncultured Chromatiaceae bacterium; assembly: GCA_965650755.1. Lineage (GTDB taxonomy): Bacteria > Pseudomonadota > Gammaproteobacteria > Enterobacterales > Alteromonadaceae > Pararheinheimera. Next base: position 1,163 of record CBFGPY010000027.1, read on the forward strand.
ATCGAAGGTGGCTTTGAATTGACGGAACAACCCTGAGGAGTTGCAACATGCAAAACTGCAAAAACCAGGCCGCGCATGTTTGGTTGTCACGGATACAGGCGCTGTGCAATGGCCTCAGGCTGGGCGCCTTGCTGCTTGCACTTGGCTCTGGTTCTGTGGTGCTGGCGGCCGACAGTTCAGGACGATTTATCCGGCCATCTGAAGGTTTGACCGTGAGCGCTAATGTGTTACTCGTGATAGAGGCTCAGGATAATGACGGTATCAAACAAGTTCGGCTGAGTTTGAATAACAGCGCCGAGTTATTACTCTGCGACAGTGAAATTAGCTGTGGCGGCGGTAGTTTCAGCCAAAGGATCAGTAATTTTGATCCCGGCTCATTACGGCTTAAGCCAGGTCCATTGCAACTGCAGCTTTGGCTGACAGACAGATTTGGCAACAAAACCAGTGTTGCCAGCCTGAGCCTCAACTGGCAGCCGCCGGGCCCGGCAAACCTGCAACTGCAACGCAGTAATGACGGCAAAACGCTGGCGATACGTTGGGACCCACATGCTACCATCCAGCGCTACAACCTTTATCTCGCCAGCAGCAGTGGCGTCAACCGGGCCAACTACCAACAGTTGCCGGATGGTCAGGCCTTACTGGCACAGAAAACCACCTCAGTGCAGTTTAATAACTTAGACCCGCTAAAACCCTATTATTTGTTTATGACCAGCTTAAGTGGCGGTGGAGAGACGGCGTTTGGTCCGGAAATTACAGTGCCCTCAAGCCTGGCGAATCAGCCCCCGGTTGCGGTGAATGACAATTACGCGGGACTGAGCAATCAAACGCTGACCGTCAGTGCTACACAGGGCCTGCTCGTCAATGACACAGATCCAGACGCTGACCCGCTGACAGTACAAATCACGCCGGTCACTCCGGTACAATCCGGCACTTTGCAACTGTCGGCCAATGGCAGCTTCAGCTATGTGCCCAATAGCGGATTCAGTGGCACTGATAGTTTTGTTTATCAAATCAGTGATGGACGTGGTGGATTGGCCAAGGCGAGTGTTGTGCTGACGATTACCAGAGTCATTAGCAATCTGGCAGGTAATTCCACCAGCATGCTTGGCGAATTTTATTATATTGGTCAGGGGCCAGATCCTGTGGGAAGTCAGATCGGCACCGGGCTGTACCGGATCGGCGACTGTGTACAGTTGGTCGATACTCGTTGTGCGATGCAGGGACGTTATGTGGAATCAGCGCAAAGTGGCAACATGCCGGGCCAGCAGGGTAATTATGTTTTTATGATGAAATATCCGGGCACAGGGCAGTCGCCCGTGTTAGCCCGGTCGATTTCAGCGAACAATAACAGTGTACAGTTTGTCCGTGTGGGGCAAGCCCGGTTCGAATTAAGCCTGTTCCCGGACAGTGGTGGCCAGTACAACGGCTTGTATCCAAATACGCCTTTTGCCGACTCGCTGGGTTTTGGCGCCTTTATTGGCAACACCGCCAGTTGCAGCGGGTTAGCCAACGGCCAGCCTTGTACTATTGGCCAGGTCGGACAGGTGATTGGCGCAGAAATGCGGGCACCGCTGGACCGGCTGAGTTTTACTATTCCGGGTTCGGCACTCAATGCACCTGGCAATTCCCCTCCTGTTGCGGTCAATGACAGTTATCAAATGAGTGTGAATCAGACGCTTGGTGTAGCCGCGCCAGGGGTTGTTGGCAACGACAGCGAGGGACGCGCTGTGGTGCAGGGCGACAGCCTGATCCTGCGACACCGGCATAATCCTGGTTTGGGTTCTTTGGTTGGGCTTGCTGCCAACGAATATCAGCAGGCGTTGCATTTGTATCCCTCTTTTGGTGCCAATATTCACAAAACTGACCGGTTAGGTGTGGCTTTGGGCAGTATTCCCAGGCAGGGCGAAGCTGCCAATGACGTCGATCTGGATATTGCTGCGCAGGCGTTTTTATTAAAAGACGTGCGGGTCCCACAAGGCACATTGCTCTTTATTAATGGCGAAACTGATGCGACTGAAGTCTTCGCACTGGACCCGCAAAGCGGTGCTTTGTTAAGCCGGCTTGATACTGCTTTTGGCGCCAGTCATGTTGTGGGAGGCGCGTTTAACAGCAAAACCGGGACCTTATGGCTGGTGCAGGACAATGTTCCTGCAGCCAATATCGGTGATCAGGTTGCGCAGATTGACCCGATCAGTGGCCAGGTGATTAGCCAATTTGGTCTGGTCACCGCAGCACATTCGTTCTCTGTCAGTTTTGGTGATCTGCATGTCAATCCGGTCAACGGCAATCTGCTGATTGCCAGCAGTATTCAGCCGGCTATTGCCGAATTTAGTCAAAGTGGTCAACTGGTCCGGCAAATGGTGTTACCTGCAGGTGTCAGCAGCATCAGCGGTCTTGCCAGCAGTGCCGATGGCAAAACGCTGTGGCTGGCGTCTACCAGCGGAGAAGTCGCTGAACTTGGCTTTGCCAATCAGGGCCAATGGCCAAGCCTGTCGGTGACTTTAGTGCAGGCGCCGGCGCATGGGAATGTGCTGCTCAGACCAGACGGTAGTTTTAGTTACACACCGGCTGCCGGTTTTGTCGGTATTGATAGTTTCAGCTACCAGTTAAGTGGCGCTTTCGGTGGCAGTAGTCAGGGGACAGTACAAATCGATGTCCGTTAACAGCCGGATTGTTGTCAGGCCAGTGTTGGCGTGGCCGGCGGACTCAACCTCCACAGCCATGAGCGCCTGAAGATGCTGAATTGGACCTGGCGGCGTGAACTGCCGGCACTTGGGCTCTGTTTGGTCCTGCTGTGGTTGCAGCTGTTGCCGCCAGTTGTGCTGGTGCCTTTGCTGGAACGGCTGGATGGGCTTTGGTACGACGCCAGGCTACAGCATTTGCCGCCCTGGCCACACAGTGTCAGTAACATCAGGATTGTTGATATCGATGAGGCCAGCCTCGCGGATATTGGACGGATGCCGTGGGACCGGCGCCATTTTGCCCGCCTCACGCAGCAGTTGCAGCAAGCCGGGGCATTGTTGATTGTATATGACATTCTCTTTGCAGAGGCGCAGGCCAATCCATTGCAGGACCTGATGACGCAATGGCCGCAATGGTCAGCACTCACGGCACAACAACAACAGGAATGGCGGCAATTTGCCGGGGCTCAGGATCAAGACCAGCAATTTTCTCAGGCACTGCAAAGCGCCGAAGTTGTACTGGCGAGCCTGCTACATCAGTACCCGGGCAAGGCAGGCGCAAGCCAGCTGCCTGCCATCCACCAGCAAAGACCATTAGGCAAAGATGCCTTTACAGCTTTTGCCGGGCTCACGGCACCAGTACCGGTGCTGGCCCAGGTCGCCGCCGGGCAAGGTTTCATGAATGCGGAGGCCGATGCCGATGGTTTAATCCGCCACGCCGCGTTGGTGCACCAGTATGCCGGGCAGTTATACCCAGCGCTGGCACTGGAAGCGTTCCGGGTCTATAGCCTGCTCACACAAATCGAACCGGTTTGGTACGCGCAATCCGGACGGATTTGGTTGCAAGGGCTGAAGCTTGGTAACAGCCTGATCCAAACAGACGAGCGCGGCCGGATCTTAATTCCCTATCGTGGCGGTGCCCGGCATTATCCGTACACACCAGCCAGTGATGTGCTGCATGGCCGGATTGCTCCTGGCACTTTTGCCGAAGCCGTGGTCTTTGTCGGAACTTCAGCCGCCGGGCTGGCTGATCTTCGGACCACACCAACAGCACAGGTATTTCCTGGAGTCGAAATTCACGCCACAGTGTTTGACGCCCTGATGTTTCCGGACGCAATCCCATATCGTCCAGATTGGTGGCGCGCGGCACTGCTCTTGCAAATGCTGGTGCTGGCTGGTTGTTGCCTGTACCTGATGCCGCGGCTTGGGCCATTGGCAAGCCTGATGTTAAGCCTGTCACTGTTTTTGCTGATCATCGGCTTCAACCTTGGTTTTTGGATATGGCAGGTGATTGATTTACCGATGTTATTACCTTGCCTTCAATTGTTGCTGCTGGCGGCTTTTTATCTGAGTGCCGGATTTTTCCGGGAAAACCGCCGCCGCAGCCAAATGAAAACTGTTTTTGCACAATATTTACCACCGGCGCATATTGAACGCTTGTTGCTAAACCCCGCGGCTGTGAGTCTGGACGGCGAAAAGAAGCTGTTAACCGTATTGTTTTCTGACATTCGCGGTTTTACCACTATTGCCGAACAGTTGGCGCCGCACCAATTAAAGCATTGGTTGAACAGGGTGTTTAATGTACTCACCGCGCAGATCCACGCCCACGATGGCACCATTGATAAGTATGTTGGCGATATGGTGATGGCTTTTTGGGGGGCACCTCTGGCCGATGCCGCACATGGTCAAAAAGCTGTGCAGGCCGCGCTTGCGATGCAAGCTGCGCTGGATATGCTTAACCGGCAATTTGCCAGCGAAGCGTTGCCGCTCGTACAGATTGGCATCGGTATTAATAGCGGAGAAATGAACGTCGGTGATATGGGGTCAGATTTTCGCCGCAGTTACACCGTCATCGGTGATGCCGTTAACCTGGCATCCCGCTTAGAAGCATTAACGACCTTTTATGGGGTGCCACTCCTTGTCGGTGAAAGCACAAAATCGCTGGCTTGTGAGTTGCAATATGCCTTGGTAGATAAGGTGCAGGTTAAAGGGAAACAGCAGGCGGTCCGGATCTATCTGCCGTTGCCAGCGACGCTAACAGTCAGCGAACAGGCTGCTTATCAGCAATTTAACCAGGCACTGCACTGTTATTTTTCTGCGGATTTTGACGGGGCGCAGCAGTTGCTTCTCAAGTTGCAGGCCTCTGCAGATCCGGTGCTGCAGCGGCTGATTGCTGTATATCTGCCGAGGATCAGCGCTTTGTTGCACCAGGCGCCGCCGCCTGATTGGGACGGCAGTTTCCGTCATCAGTCGAAATCCTGAAGCAGCAATGTGCAGGGGCGCGGCGAAAAACCATACAGGCGGCAAAAACAGCCGATCGTCTCAGGCCTGCTTGCTGTGGTCTTTGTCATCTGCCACAGTGCAGTTTAGCCATTGTAACCATTCAATGACAGCAGCATATGAGTTCGGGCCACATCTGTATGACCTCACAAGGGATTTTATGAAACTTCTACCTATATACCTGGCTTTGACGCTGGCGCCAGCCGTCAGCGCTGTAGCAGCCCCAGTCACAGAGACAAAAGTCACCCCGATGACGGTGGATAATGTCGACAAATACGATGCCGTGCGGCCGCAGGCTGATTTTATTAAAAGAGTCGATATGATCCCGATGCGGGATGGCGTCAAACTCTATACCGTGACCGTGATGAAAAAGGGCGTGAAAAACGCGCCGATTTTATTGAGCCGCACACCTTATGACGCCAAAGGCAGTGTTAATCGGGTTGCCAGCCAATCTATTACCGAAATCATGCCGGTGATGGACGCCGAATTTGTCGAGGACAACTATATCCGTGTGTATCAGGATATCCGCGGCCTACACAATTCAGAAGGCGACTATGTCACCAACCGGCCATTAAGTGGGCCGCTGAATAACACTGGCATTGATGAGTCGACAGACGCTTACGACACCATCGACTGGCTGGTGAAGAACCTGCCGGAAAACAACGGCAATGTGGGTATTGTCGGCTCGTCGTATCTGGGGTTTACCGCGCTGATGGCGGAGATTAACCCACATCCGGCGCTCAAAGCTGCAGTGCCACAGAGCCCGATGGTGGATGGCTGGATGGGCGATGACTGGTTTCATTATGGCGCCTTTCGCAATAACAGCTTAAGTTATGCCGTGTCTCAAAGTACGGCCAACGCGGAAGGCCACGCCGCGATGGGCGTGGCTGATGATTACAGCCGTTATCTTGAGGCCGGCTCTACTGCCGATTTCGCCAGGCTCTGGGGTTTTGAGCAGTATCCTTTTGTGCAAAAACTGATGCAAAACCCGGCTTATACCGAGTTCTGGTCACTGCAGGCAGTGGACCAGCTGATGGCCAGCCGCAAGCTGACAGTGCCAACCATGCTGGTCGTTGGCCAGTGGGATCAGGAAGATTCGTATGGCGCGCCTGCAGTATACAAAGCGCTGGAAGCGCAGGATAAAGACAACAAGTTGTTGTCACTGGTGATTGGCCCCTGGCGTCATTCCGGCGTGAATCATTACGGTTATAAGTTAGGCGCATTGAATTTCCGCGGTGATACTGCGCAGGAATTCCGGGTGAACTATATGAAACCGTTTTTTGATCATCACCTTAAAGGCGCACCGGACCCGAAAACACCGCCGGTACTAACGTATGCCACAGGTGCCAATCAATGGCAGGTCAGCCAGCGATGGCCGGCCGGTACGGATAAAAAACTGTACCTGAGCGCAAATAATAGCCTGTCATTTGCGCCGCCGGCCAAAGGTGCTGCTGGTAAAGATGACTATGTATCAGACCCGGCTAAACCAGTGCCTTTTGTCCCCAGACCCATCAATATGGATGACGCCCGCCAGTGGAAACCCTGGTTAGTGCAAGACCAGCGTTTTGCGTCAAGCCGGCCAGACGTATTGGTGTATCAGACGGACGTGCTGGATAAGCCACTGCAAATCATGGGGCAACCGCTGGTCGATTTGTTTGCCGCAACCACAGGAACCGACGGCGATTTTGTCGTGAAGCTGATTGATGTGTACCCCAACACCAGCACCGGTGGTTTAGTCCAGGGCGCTTTGGAAGAGAGCCTGGCCGGTTTTGAAATGCCGGTCGGTATTGAAATTTTCCGCGGCCGTTACGCCAAAAGTTTCGCCAAACCCGAACCGCTAAAACCAGGGGCTGTGACCAACTTTAAGTTCGGCCTGCCACATGTGAACCACGTGTTTTTGCCGGGACATAAAATCATGGTGCAAATCCAATCAAGTCTGTTCCCGCTGTATGACCGCAATCCGCAAACCTATGTGGATAACATTTTTTATGCAAAAAAAGCGGATTACCAGAAAGCGACAGTCAGCGTGTATCACACTGCATCAGCGCCTTCAGCGATTAGTTTACCGGTGGTTAGTCAGTAGGTGTTGCGATAAAGCATAAACCAGCGCGAGGTACTGGTTTATGTGCGCGTTATGCCAATAGTGGCGAACAGAAATGGATAACCCTCAGAAAAAAATGCCCGCAGTCTCTTGTTCCTGCGGGCATTTTTACTTGAGTCGAGCGACTACTGACAGATGTTTTACCGCACAAACTGCCGGCGAGCCATTGCCATAACCAACAAAATTGCACTGAAAATGAACGCAAAATTTCCACCAGATTTAGATTCAACTGGTTTGTTTTCAATTGGTTTTGGTTTGCCCTTTACCTGAATAGTCACGGACTGACTCTCTGAGGTCGCAAACTTATCTTTGACCTGATAACTAAAACTGATTTGCTGATCAGTATCGCCGGACGGTGTATACACAAAAAGACCGGTTTTAGCATCAAGGGTCAAAGTACCAGCGGCAGGTTGGCTGGCAAGACTATAGCTCAGTTCATCATTATCATCATCCGTGCCTTTTAAGGCACCATTCACGGGCGTTTCAAAGGATGTGACATAACTCACCGGGCTTGCTTTTGGTGTCGTGTTAGTTAACGAGATCACGACATTTTTGGTTTCAGATGTCGCCAGCGTATCTTTGGCGTGGAAACTGAAACTCACCGGACTGAGCGTGGAGGAGGAAGGGGTGTACAACACGTTCCCTGTCGTACCATCCATCTGCACTGTACCTTGCTCCGGCTGGCTTAAAACATAAAACTTAAGGGTTTCACCATCATCATCTTTCGCAGGTAACTTAAAGTTCACAGCCTTATTCCAGTGTGTGCTGATATTCAGATTACTCGCTATAGGAGCCTGATTCGTAACATCAATGGTCAAACTGGCTGGTTCTGAAAACGCAGTGCCCTTTACAGCATAAAAGCTGATACTTTCTTTGCCGAGATTACCCGACGGCAGATAACTAAAAGTACCGGCCTTACGGTCATCGACATTAAACTTACCTAATTGCGGCGTGCCTTTTAACACAAAATAATCAGCATCGCCGTCCACTTTTAAAGTACCTGTGATGGTTTTCAGTACATGCGTCGTTAAAGTGACCGGAGCCGGTGTCGGTAAGACCTGCTGCACGCCAGACTGTAACACTGACACTTTACTGCCCGGTACTATATAAAAATCCTTCTGCTGATGTCTTACCACCACTGGCGCGGCACTGATGTCGCCACCGACATAGTGGCGAAACATTTCTTCCTTCGTGTCCAGATTATATTCAACAATTTCACCGGAGCAGCCGTAAACCAAACGCGCGGGGCCAGCAGTACTGAGACCTTTGACTGAATAATCGCATAATTTGGCAATATTTGTGGTAGTGCCGGAGTCATTAATCCGAACCAGCTGGTTGTTGTCAGTGACAGCAAATAAAGCCGGCTCCCCTTGCATAGTGGCGGCGGTCAACCCTGACAGGTTTGTTTGCGTCCCAATTTTCTTGATAGCATTCGTGGTGAAACTATATTGATAGAGTGCGCCATCTTGCAGGCCAAACACTTCATCTTGCCGGCCTGTAAAACTAAAGGACGTCAAAGAATGCATCCCATTCCAGCTGAAATCGATCACTGGTGAGGTTTTCAGCTTTTTGCCGTCGATGGAGCTGTGTGCTGTCAGCACCGTGCCGACTGAACCTGTGTGCTGCGCACCGGTACTAAAAATAATTTCGTCAAGACCATCGCTGTTCACATCCGCGACAGCCATACCGCTGATTTTGTCACCATCGCCTAAAGTTTGCTTTGCTTTAAGGCTGCCATCTTTGCCGTTATATAACCACATGGTCGCGGTATAAATTTCTGATGCACCAACGGCAATATCTGTTTTGCCGTCTTTGTCAAAATCGCCGGCACGGAACTGAATGGTCCGGCTCCAGTTATTTGGTGCAGCGCTAATCTGCCAAAGCATTTTTTTGCTCGTCAAATCATAAGCCAGCATTTGGGCTCCGCTGTAGCCACTGCTGCTGGACGGTGTTGCATACAATGCGTCTAAATCGCCGTCATTATCCACATCTGCCAGCTGGACAGCCTGTGCTGGGAAATCAAGCGATGGACTGGTCCATTTCGCCGCCCGGGTCTTCACGTCATGGATATAGTAGTAATCACCACCACTGGAGGAGTAGCCACCGCCCCAACCAATATCCAGTGATTTGTCATTGTCTAAGTCGGCGACGATAATCCCGGTCACGCCATGATTCGGATTGCCGATAGTCCAGAATGTTTCAGTGGTTTGCATATTAAACGCATGGAGCGCACCCCACTGACCATCACCATATACCACGTCGGTCTTACCGTCCTGATCAGCATCGGCCAGAACGAACGTGGAGATATCAAGACTGGTAGATTTAGTCCAGATCAAACTATCGAGATTCAGATCCAATGCAGCAATGCGGTACCAGCCATAAGAGATGATCAGGTCATCCAACCCGTCTGAATTGACGTCAATTTTTTTGGCTTGAGAACCCAAAGCGGTACTGAGTTTTTTCTCTAACTTAGCGGTGTTATTCTCAAGCCGGTAAATACTGCCATCCTGTAATACCAGTTCAGATTTAGCTTTTGCAGTGAAACTACCCGCGGCGACAAATTTACTGTTTAATCCGGAGAGGCTGGTAAGCAGTTTCATCGCAGCAGGGTCATATACTTTTACCGCGCCACTATTGTTACGCACTAACAGTTCTGGCGTGTTCAGCCCATTCAGCTCTGCCAGTATCAGGCTGTCAGCACCTTGGACAGTCTCGATGGCTTCAATTTGCCGGGTCACAAGATTTAATTTAAACACGCTGTTGCCACTGATGAAAAACAGGTAGTCGTTATCCGTACCGGCATCATGGAATTGCACCAGACTATGCATCCCAATTGGAAAATTTAGTTGGGTGATTGGCGTGAATTGTTTATTCCGATACTCCACAACGCTGATACTTGTCGGTCCCGCCAGCACCAGTTCTGTAATGCCATCGCCGTTGTAATCACCGCTAAAGGCACCATTAAAACCAATGCCATCGCCCAAATCAAAGAGCTCAAGTACTGAGCTCAGTTTGCTTTCAGTTGCAGATTGGAAGTCTGACTCAATGAGCGTTTTTTCAGCAGAGGAAATAGGGAATGATGCAGTCGCTAAGCCCGTTGGCATATCCCTGCCAGTAAAATAGTCCTCAGGATAATTGATTTTCTCAGCGTGACTGAGGATTGGATCTTTAAATTGATTTTGCAATTCAGTTTGTTGTACGGCATGAGATTTCATGCAAAGCAGACTCAATACCAGCAACGAGAGTGGGAATGATTTCATCCTGAGGTATATCCTTTTTAGGCAATAAAAAATCCGGCCATTGCCGGACTCTTTAGAAATGTTACCCACAAAAACTATTTGGGTAAATTATTTTGTTTATTGTTTGTGTCTATGTAAATTTCCAATTGCTTCAAGATGAATTTTGCCTGTAGCGTTGATGAATTTCGGTAACTCAGCGGCTTGAACCCGGGGTAATTCTATGGCGGCAGAGTAGTGCTGGTTTACCGCTATTTGTGTGGTCCTATAGCAGTAGCGCAGAACAAAAGCCAAAACCGGTTTTCTAATAGTTCAGGGACGGCCTGTTTTGACGGCAGAATACTGCGTTATCGGGTTAGCTCTGCAGTGTTGACCAGACCCTGTTGCCACAAACGCGGGATTTTAGAGCTTTTAAGTTGCTGATT
>CBFGPY010000028.1:0-11718 GCA_965650755.1 uncultured Chromatiaceae bacterium
CTGGACTCGTTTGGCGGAAATACGCAGCGATTTTTTCAGCACCGAGCCCTGCGTCAGCTGCAGTTTGCGGGCGTCACGCTGCAAGTGCTGCGGATACAGCCAAATTAATGTCATCAAGGCCAACAGCAGCGCGACCAGGGCCAGTAACATCAGGCCGCTGAACACCTGCAGCAGCAGATTGTGCTGAATATCATATTGTTGCAGCAGGGTTTTGCTGGTGTCGAGCAACCACTGCACAGACAGCGCATCCTTAAACTGCTGACTCATCCCAAACACAGCCGCCAGCGGCAGCCATAAATAGGCATTGTATAAAGTGGCGAGCCAGATCCGGTAAAAGGGCGTCGAACCGCCGGCCGGCGTTGCCGTGACGTTTTGGCCCTGCAGCAAGGTCAGCTGCGCTTCAGTCAACCCAGTCAGGGAAAATTCCTGTTTTTTGCTGCCGGCGCTGTCGAGACTGGCGGCAAAAAGCCGCAAAGGCCGGAAATAAAATGGCTGCTTCACCTGCAGCTCCTGCACCCGCGCCTGCGGCAGCAACAGCTTTTCTTTGTGTAGCAAGCCTTTTTCCAGTTCAATGCCCTGCGCAGTCACGCGAAACCGGCTAAAGCGCCAGCCGATAAAAGCCCGGCCCAACACCAGCAAAGCCAAAGCAGCCAGCACATACGGCATATAAACGGCATATTTGTCGCGCGACGACAACACGGCGCCGCCGAGGATGAAACCGAAAAACTCCCAGGCCGATTTGCCCAACAACGGCAGCAGCGCCCAGCCGGATACACGTTGCCAGGGGCTGGGTTCCCGCACGGTTTCAGGCAACATCTGCATGGTCCTCCTGCGGGATCAACCGGCTAAGCTGCTGGCACAGCGCCTGCGCCGCGTCATATTCAATGTCGGCGAGTGCGGCTTCTGCATGCAATCCACCGGCGGTAAAGACTTTGAGTGTGGCAAGGCCAAACTGCTTTTGCAGCGGGCCCTGGCTGACCGTGACATGCTGCACCCTGGTCAGCGGAATTAATACCGCCTGACGCCACCAGACACCGGATTCGAGCAAAAAGTCCTGCCGGCGCAGCAAAAACCTGGTGCGGGTCAGCTGGAACGGCAGCCATAGCTGCAGCAGAAAACCAGCCAATAACACCAAACCCAGCATGGCATAGAGCGCCAGCTCGCCGTCACTCAGCACAATCAGCAGCACCAACACCGCAAGCGGCAGCAGCGTCAGCCCCAGCCACAGCCAGCGTCGTTTGCCAAGCGCCTGTTCCGGCAAATGCTGCCAGTCTTGTGGCAACGGCGCGCTCAGGCATTCGTCCTGTAAAAAAGCGGTATCGAGTAATTGGTTGGGCATGGCAATCGGAATAGTTTAAAGGCAGATAGGTCATCTTGCGGAAAATTCGGCGCGTCGGCAAGGGTACCGGTGATGATTGTTAACAGCTTTGTTGCAAATAGTTGCTATACAGCGCTTCAGATAAATCTGTTTACAGATCGCCCACTTGCGTCAACTCACGGCTAGTAGTAGTTTGAAATACTACTAAAAAAGCGCAGAGCCAACCATGAGCACAGTCCGCTTACAACAGCTTGGTTTTACCAGTCTTGAAACCGATATTTATCTGGCATTGCTGCGTCACGGCGAGATGACGGGATATGCCGTGGCCAAGCAGGTCGGCAAAGTAGTGGCGAATGTCTACAAAGCGCTGGAATCTTTGCATCAAAAAGGCGCGGTGTTGCAGCTGCAGCAGGAACAAAAACGTTATGCGGCCGTGCCCTGGCGCCAGTTGCTGGACCACGAACAACGCAAGTTCAGCCAGACGCTGAGCGAGCTGGCGACTGAGCTGGAAAACCTGCCGGCCGCGGATACACAGGAAGCTGTGTATCAGCTGAAAAATCCGGACCAATTGCTGTATGACTGCCGGCAGCTTTGCCGCGAAGCACAAGGCTTGCTGTTGGCCGACTTGCAGCCGGCGGCCGTGCCATTGCTGGCCGAAGAACTGATCGCCGCTGCGGCGCGTGGTGTCGAAGTCCGGGTAAAAATCTATGAACCGGCCGACCTGCCGGGTGTGCAGCTGACGCTGCGCACCAATGGCCGCGAGGTATACGGCAAAACCGCGGATGTCAGTCTGAAGCTGGTCGCCGACGGCAATCATTTTGTTATTGGCCTGCTGAGCGCTGACCTCAGCCGGGTGATCCAGGCCTTTAAAAGCCGAAGCGCTTTGCTGAATATGAGCCTGTTCTGTGGCCTGACCTACGAATTAATTCTGACCGAACTGAAACAAAGCCTGGCCAACAACGATTTGGCGCTGTCGCAGCAAATCCTCGCTGACACCGCACATTTACACCCTTTTAGTACTGAAAATCAGGTGTTTCACCAATTTAATCAACGTTATAACGCGGCGCGGCAGCAGCACGACCATAGCGCCGACGCCGGGCAAAATACTCAGCAAGACACCAAGCCAGATCAGGGAGAACCCAGATGAAACCATTGCTGATCCCATTCAAACCGCTTTCTGCCCTGTGTCTGCTTTGTGCCAGCCTGTTGGTGCCCGCCACAGCGCAATCGCTGACGCCACAAGACTTTGCCGAACTGGACCAGGCTATCGCCGCGGTGAAAACACAGGCGGGATTGCCTTTTGGCAGCGCCATCGCGCTGGTGCATCAGGGCAAGGTGATTTATCAGCACCACAGCGGTTATGCAGATATTCAGCGTCAGCTACCGGTCAACAGCGAGACGGCGTTTTATATCGCGTCCGCAACCAAGCCCTTCACCGCACTGGCGTTTTTACTGCTGGCGCAACAAGGCAAGGTCAATCTCGAGCAAAGCCTGCAGCAGATGTGGCCTCAAATGCAGTTTCCCAACATAGCGGCCAGCCGCATCACGCTGCGCCAGCTGCTGACCCATCAGTCTGGCATCGATAATCAGCCGCTGGTCTGGGCCACCGCCTACAGCGGTTTGCATACGCCGCAGACGCTGACCACGCTCACCAGCATGTCGGTGCCGGATCCGGAAGCCAAAACCGGTGAATTCCGTTATAGCAATGTCGGCTACAACATCGCCAGCCTGTGGCTGGATGCGCAGAGCAGCACCGTCTGGCAGGACCAATTACAGCAGCTGATTTTTAAACCGCTGGGCATGGCGCACAGCAGCGCGCGCCAGAGCGAAGCGACACAGTGGCCATTGGCGTTGCCTTATTCGCTGATGAAAAGCGCTGAGCCGCTTTATTTACAAAAAACCGATGCAACGATGCATGCCGCCGGCGGTATGTTCGCCTCAGTTGGTGATTTAGCCAGGTTTGTCGCAGCGCAGCTACCAGGCGCGAAAAGTCCGCTGTCGGCCAGCGTGATCAGCCAGTCGCAACAAACCCAGGTAAAAACCGACAGCAGTTATGGTGATTTTCAGCGCAGCGGTTATGCCTTTGGCTGGTATACCGGGCCATATAAAGGCCAGAACATGCTGCATCATTTCGGCGGCTTCCCGGGTTACAGCGCGCATTTGTCGTTTGTGCCGGCGCAGCAGATCGGCCTGGTGATTTTGCATAATGAAGACATGTTAAGCCGCGACCTGAATAACCTGATCGCCGACTATTGTTATGGCCTGCTGCTTGGCGACAACGGCACCAAAGCCAGAGTGCAGGCCGGTTTTACCAAACTCGGGCAAAAACTGGCGCAGTTACCGCAGATGAAACAAGCACAGCAGCAAAAAATAGCAGGGCGCAATACGCTGCTCAGCCTGCCAGCTCAAGCGTACACCGGCCGCTATCTGCACCCGCAACTGGGCGAAATGACGGTCAGCCTCAACACCCAACAACAGCTGGTATTTCGCTGGGGCGCACTGCAAGCCATCGCCACTGGTTTTGATACTCAAGACGAACTGCGGCTGGAACTGGTGCCCAATTCCGGCGAAGTGGTCAAGTTTGGCGTCGGACAAGGCGAGGTGCAGCAACTGACGCTGAGCGGCATGACCTTTCGAAAACAGCGCTGAAGAAAAACCAGCAGCCAAAAAATCAGTGGCAGCAAACAGCGCTTTGACCGGCGTCGTTTTTGCCCCTATGATAGCGCCAACTTGTTGAACTTATTATCAATCGTCTGTTAAACAGACAGGAATAACCATGAAAATAGCTTTGATCGTCATAGTCGCTGCGGCGGTTTTGTATTATTTCTACAGCAGCATCAATAACCAGAAAATAGCCACGCAGAACATCGAACAAGGTGAAGTGTTTCTGGCCAATAACGCCAAACGTGACGGCGTGAAAACCACCGCCTCCGGTTTGCAATATGAAGTGCTCAACAGCGGCGGCGGTGACAAACATCCAACGGAAGTTTCCACCGTGAATGTGCATTATCACGGTACCCTGACCGACGGCACTGTATTTGATTCTTCAGTCGAACGCGGCGAACCCATCAGTTTTCCGCTGAACCGGGTGATTAAAGGCTGGACCGAAGGTGTGCAGCTGATGAAAAAAGGCGACAAATTCCGCTTTTTCATCCCGGCCAATCTCGGCTACGGCAGCCGCAGCGCCGGTAAAATCCCACCAGGCTCAGTGCTGATTTTTGATGTTGAACTGCTGGCGATTGAATAACGCCTGACGCCGGCCCAATGCCCGGGCCGGCGAATTTCTCATCGATTATTTCGCCGGCTTGACCGTGCCGCTCCAGGATTTACTGACCACCCGCCACTGACCGTCGACTTTCGTCAGCGCCAGATAGTCCACCCCCAGCCACTGCGGGTAATCCAGCATCACTTTGACCACGGCGCCGGTGTCGGTGATATCAAGAATTTGGTACTGGCGATGCCGCTCTGCTTCGTCCGGCGACACCTGGAAGCCTTTGGACCACTCGGCGCCTGAGACATTGACCACTTTTTGTTGTTTTTTCGAATAACCGACCACCACAGTATCCGGCATGATCACCCGGTGCGCTTTGGCCGCATCGCCTTGTTCAAAGGCCTGCATCATGGTTTGCATCTGTTGGTCGATGGCGGCGTATTCAACGTGTTGGGTCAGCGCCGTGTTGGCGTTGGCGGCAACACTCAGGCTCAGCAGCGTCGCGGCACAAAGGGTAGAGAATGTGTTCATAGGTATTTTTCCTTTTATGAGTAAAATCAACGCTTAGTTTTTAGCTGTGGCTTGCTGCTGTTGCAGGATCTGTACAACAGCCCGCGCCACCAAGGGTGCCGACGGATAGTTCTGGCCTGTGACTAAACGGCCATCGACTTCGATATATGGTTGTTCCGGGTCCGGTGCTTTAAACAAACCACCATGGGCTTCGATGGTCTGGCGCATGGCAAACGGCAAGTGCGGGAAATAGGCAGCGGTTTTGTCTTCATAGTCTTCCGGATAACCGGTGACTTTTTTACCGGCGAGTAGATACTGACCATTGCTGAGCTTGATGCGGACTATGCCGGCGGTGCCGTGGCACACCGCCGAGACCACGCCATTGTGTTGTTCATAGATCTGCCGGGTGATGCGTTGCAAACCAGCATGGTCAGGCACCTGATACATCGCATTGCTGCCGCCAACGTAATACACAGCGCGATAACGGCTGGCATCAATCTGCTCCGGCGTCCGGGTTTGCGTCAGGCCCGCCATAATACGCTGGTCCTGCAGGCGTTCTGTCAGGCGTGGCCCCAGTGCTTTGGGGTCAATCGGCACTGCGCCGCCGGCCGGTGAGACAAAATCAACGGCTAAACCTGCGCTGTGAAAGGTATCCCAGGCATGCACCACTTCACCAAAGCTGATCACAGCAGGCAGTGTTGAATTGCCGTGGAATTTCTGGCTGGACAGCACAAACAACACCCGGCCATTCAGGGGCGGCACCGCTGCGGGCGCCGGTTCTGTCATAGTTGTCGTAGCCTGCGCGGTACTGAGCGGGCCGCAACAAAGCAGCACTATCAGCAGTCCTTGCAGTAGTTGTGTACATTTTCTCCAAATCATCGGGTCAAGCTCCATCGGTTAAAGGAGCCTTCACCCTAGGCGAAAATGTATTAAATCACTGTCTTGTCAGCGGTTTCCGCACTACTGAAAGCTGTTTTCGTAGTCAGATGTTGCTCGCGAAACGCCGCCGGAGTGCATGCATTGGCTTTTTTGAACGCGGCGTAGAAGGTGGAAAGGGATTGAAAGCCGGCTGCTTCGGCAATGGCTTCCAGCGTTTGGCCGGGTTGCTCCAGTAACAAACGTTGGGTTTCGCCGACCCGTAACAGCGCAATGTACTGCTTAAACGACGTGCCGTTATTGTCATTCAGCAACTGCGACAGCCGCGCCTGCGGCAAACCAAAACGGCGGGCTAAACGCGCCAGCGTCAGGCCAGGATCCAGATAAAGTTTTTCCCGCGCCATCAAATCAGCCAGAGCCTGCAGCTCGGCCTCAGCTTCAGCGGCCGGAATACGCCGGTCCTGATAAGGCTCGACCGGCGCTTCGCCTTGCCGCCAGGCCCAGCCGATGGCGACACACAGATACAGCACAAAAGAAAACGACAAAGCGCCGACGATATAAGAGGTAAAACCGGAAGTGAAATAAGCCAGCCAAATCAGCCATAAACCGCCGTGCACGGCAAACAACAACCAGCGCGCACTGCCAGATGGCAAACACCGGCGCTGTTGCAGCAAGAGAGCCGTGCTGATCAGCAGATACACCAGCCACAGCCAGTTCACGGTACTGACAATAGGCCCATGCCAGACAGATGCATGGGCGGCATAAGGCCACAGCAGATTCAGCGCCAGTGCAACCAGTCCCAGCACGCTGGCATGCCAGATTTCAGCGCGGCCCAGCGTTGCTGTCAGACTGGCGCGGGTATAAAAATACAGCGCCGGCCCAATCAGCAAACAAGCCGTCAGACCGGCCTGCATCACCGGTGCCGGTGTATCCGGCAGAAAATAAAACGCCACCGATTTACCGGTGCGCACACTGACCATCAGGATCAGCACCGCCAGGATGCGCTGCGCCAGAGCGGATTTGCCGGTCAGCCACAGATAAAGCGCCAGCGTCACACCATTAAAAGCGCCGAGCGCGGAGAAAAAAAACAACAGATGGTCGTTCAACATGGCCAGTCCTGTGCCGTGCGGGACAAAAAATGTTACTGAATCATCCGGTTATTGCGGCGTTGCCGCAACAGGTTTTAACATTTTAATATCGCCCTGCATCGCGTCCATTTGCGCTATGGTCAGGTCGCCATAAGGCGTGACGTCAAAATGCCAAATCAGATTACCGCTTTTCACCAGCTGCACCGCTTCCGCCGCGTTGTCCGGCCCGCCATGTTGTGCGTCACTCTTTGCGCCACTTTGCGCATCACCGAGCGCCAGCCGCCAGATATAGTCGTGTTTTGACCAGTCCGACTGCCAGTACAACTGATTGCCGCGGATACGGATATTCTGCATCTGATGCGACTGTTGTGGTTGCAACTGCTGCAATAACTGCAGTTGTCCACTGTCAATAACGGCGCCGGCGGTCTGATACCAGGCCAGATCCCGGTGCACCAGCCAGCGCTGCTGCGTGCTGTCAAAATAGACATTATCAGCGGCCAGCGCCTGTTGCTGCAGCAGCCGGCCCTGCAGGTTATACAGCCGCACCGTTTGACCATCAAAGGAAAATAACCGCTCGTTATCGACCCAGCCGAGGTTCAACAGCGTGCTCTGTGCCTGACTGGCAAATTGCAGCAGTGTATTTTGCCGGTCGTACAACACAAGATCCAAATCGCGGTTGGACAGCAGCATCGACAAGTCCGGCCGCCATTCGAGAAAATTGACAAAGTCATAGCCCTGATACTGCGACAACTGCTGCACCCGGCCCTGGCTATGCAGATAGACCTCACAGACGCCGCTGCGTCTGGACATAAAAGCCGTTTCGCCAAGGCTGTTGCTGACCGGCAGATAATCGATACTGGAGGTGGAAAACACCGGCAAATTGTCTTTATCGCGGATATCGACCTGCCAGGCTTCGAGGCCGGTAAAAAGCCGGCCGCGCTGGTCGATGCCAAGGCTGGTAAAGAGCCCCTGCGCGGTACTGAACACCGTGTATTGCCGGCCATCCGGCGCTTTGGCCAATAAAGACGTGTGTTTGGCATTGTCGTTGGTGACCATCACGCCTTGCGTCGGGTCAAAGGCAATCAGCCAGACCGGATAAGACCAGCGCAGTTTGACCTGGCCGCTGATATCAATCAGCAGGCTCTGATGCTGGGCGTCTTTGAGCAGATAAAACACTTCGCCCTGCCAGCCCTTGACGGCACTGACCAGCTGCTGGCCGGGCTGCAATGGCACCGGCACCGGCACCCATTCGCGGGTCGCCGTGCGGTACAGATATGCCAGCCACTTCTTTTGTTGCTGTTGTTTTTGCTGCAGCACCAGCACCAGTTCCTCAGCGCTTTGCCAGACCGGCTTTTGCGCCTGCAGACAAGCAACAGGGTCAGCGATATGGCTGACGGCGCCGGTAGCCGAGCGGATTTGTAATTCACAGCTGTCTTCGCGGAAATGCCAGAACGTCAGCAGTTTCTGGCTGTCGTGCCAGGCCGGTTTGACGATGCGTTCGTCAAAACGCTGCTGATACAGCACTTGGCCCGCTTTGTCAGTGATTTCAAGGCTGTATACATCTTTGATATAGGCCAGCAGGTCGGCGACCGGGTGTGCGTCGACATCAAATTCGGTACCCAGCGCATAACTGACATCCCGCACTTCATATTGCGGCGGCGCGGCCGGCTTGTCAGTGCCAAAAGACGCCACAGCGCGAAAGCCGGCAATGGCCGCCAGCAATACCAAAGCGGAGCCATACAGCTGCCAGCGTGGCCAGGCCGATAGTTGCCAGCGGCGTGGCGTGGCGGGCGCGGTGAAAATAGGCGCTATTGTCAGGACTGACGTTTCTGGCGCAGCCGGTTCGGCCATCATCACTGCGGCGATAAAACAATAACCTTTTTTCGGAATCGTTTTAATGTAACGGGGTTGGCGGCTGGCGTCGTCCAGCAGTTTTCTGAGTTTGGTCAACAACTGATACAGGCTGTTTTGCTCGACCACTAAATGCGGCCACAGCTGTTGCTGCAAGAAGTCCTGGCTCAGCACTTCGCCCGGCTGTTGCAGAAATAACAGCAATAACTCGGCGACCTTCGGCTCCAGTTTGCTCGTCGTGCCGTCCGGTATATACAGCAACATATCCTGCGCCGGCTGAAATTCAAAATCACCAAAGCGCCAGTTCACCGCAGGCGCTGTGCTGACCGACGCTGAATTTGGCGGTAAAAATGCTGCTGACAAATCACACTCTGCTGGTTGTTTGCAGTACCTGCGGTACCTGGCTGACGATGTGTCTGATCCTCAGGCTGCCGCCGCTGAAAGTCAATGCAACAAAGACTTTACACAGCATTCTTCAGGAAAAATTCAGAAAAATCAGCCCACCAACCTGCTGCAATGCCGGCCTGTTTTTTTGTTTTGGCTGAGCCCTTATGCACCTGTTCTCACTTTTACCAAAAACCAAGCGCCACCCTTTGTGGTTAGTTACAGCCACCCTGCTGAGCCTGCCCGGCATCAGCGCCGCCACTACTTCGAATAGCGCGCCGGATACCACGCCGGATACCACGCCGGATATCACTATCGACGGCCGTTTTGACGAACCGCAGTGGCAACAGGCCGAGCTGTTCAACACCTTTTATCAGGTCGTGCCGGCCAGCCGCAGTGCACATCAGGACAAAGCGCAGGCACGTATTTTCAGCAACGCCGAGGGGATATATGTCGGCATCACCAACTTTCAGGCCAAAGGCGCGCGGCAGAAACAATACAACCTGCAGGACGCTTTTATGCAGGCTGACTTTAACAACATCATCGTCGATTTCGCCGGCGACGGCAGCGCCGCCTATTTGTTTTCGATGACGCTCGGCGGTGGTATTCAGGATTCGGCGATGACGCCGCAACTGACCACAGACGAAGACTGGGATGGCATCTGGCAGGTCGCGCATCAGGAAACCGATAACTATTGGACCAGCGAATTCTTTTTGCCCTGGAGTTCAGTGTCGTTTCGCCACCGCGTGCAGGCCGACGGCCAGTCGAAAATTGGCGTGTCGGTGCAACTTTATGATTTAGCGAAAAATCATGTGTACGGCACGCAGGCACAAAGTTTGGCGCACAGTGACTTTTATCTGGGCATGCCAAAGCTGGTGGCCGAAGTACCGGCGCAGGCGCACTGGCAGGTACTGCCTTATCTGACCCAGCAATATGATGCGCTGAAGCAACAACATAACACCGAAGCTGGCCTCGATTTGATATACCAGCCGGCCCATCACCAGCAAATCAGCCTGGCGCTGAATCCGGATTTTGGTCAGGTCGACAGCGACGAGCTGGTGCTCAATTACAGCAACGTCGAAACGCTGTATACCGACAAAAGGCCGTTTTTCACCCAGGATCTCAGCCTGTTCAGTACCTTGTCGCTGAACGACAGCCAGATGATCCACACTCGTCGCATCGGTGCCGGCAGTGACGATGGCAGCACTTTTATCACACCGATTGACGCGGCCGTGCGGGCCACCCATCAGGGCGAATCGATTAATGTCGGCGCTTTTGCCGTGCAGGAAGACTCGCTGGCATCAGGCGCCGGCAAAGCCTTTTACGCCGCCCGCACCACCTGGCGGAACGAACACTGGCAAAGCGGCCTGCTGGCGACCCGCACCGAACGGCCGGGCCTGCAGCGTGAAGCCGACACCCTGACCTGGGACAGCCAGTATCAGAGCAGCAGCTGGTCCTTTCAAAGCGCTTTGGCGCAAAGCGTGATCCGCGAGCAGCAGGGCGTGGACAAGGGCGTGGCCAGCACCGAAAACGGTATGGCGCTGTTTGCCAGCGGCAAATATCAGTTTACGCCGCTGTTTGATGTCGGCTTTGAGCTGCAACGGCTGGACGATACGTTTGATAACAACGACTTAGGCTATATGCAGCGCAATAACTGGCGCGAGCAGGCGCTGCTTGGCAGTTATGCCATCAGCCCGGATTTTGCCGGCCTGAGCCGACTGAAACACAAACTGCGGCTTAGCTACCAAACCGATGATAACGGCTTAAAACTCGCCGCCAAACAGCTGTATTTACTGGCGTTGCTCCACAACACCGGCGCCCAGACCGAACTACAGCTGGTCTATCAGACCGGCGGCTGGCAGGACAATATCGGTTATAACAGCGAGGCATTTGCACAGCCAGCGACCTGGAGCCGGCGTCTGATGTATATCAGCCCTTATGTCGGCGAGCTGACCTGGGCCGCCAGTATTCAGCTCGATGAACAGGGTTTTGACGGCCTGGCGCGCCAGTTTGGCCTGGACCTGACCTGGTTACCGCACGCCAACTGGACGCTGAATTTTAATAACTTTTACCGCGAAGGCGACGGCTGGCTTATTGGCAACCGGCTGAATCAGTTCAGCAGTTACGACAGTGAGTTATTCGCCAGTAACTTTAAAATCGCAGGTCTTTTGACCGATCAGCTGGAATTTGGCCTGCAGCTGCAATGGGCCTTATTAGAAGCGCGCAGCCAGCAGATCTGGCAAATCCGCCAGCGTCAGGTGTATGCCGACCCCAACGCAGCGGACAGCAGCTTCAACGACCAGCGCCTGACCGCGCAGTTTAAACTGCGCTACAAAATCGGTGCTTATTCCGACCTCTATCTGGTCTACAACCGCGGCGGCGCTTTGTACACGCCAGGGCAACAGCCAACAGAAGCCTGGCTGCCAGCGGTTGCCGACTTATGGCAAGCGCCAAACCAAAGCCTGTGGACGGCCAAAGTG
>CBFGPY010000029.1:0-11679 GCA_965650755.1 uncultured Chromatiaceae bacterium
TTTCGCGCCCAAAACGCCGCCACCACGCGGTGGCCGAAACGAACAAAACTTAACCGCCAAACGTCAACAGCCCCTAGGGTCTAACGCTGATACATGCGCACATTGCGGCGTAAGCGCCGGCAGGGCATACTGCCGGTTCTGTGCAGCCATGATTGTCTTTTTGCCACAAGGTAGTGCCGTTGTTATTGCCACGTCCTGATCGTCGTTCCCTGCTGTTGGTAATAGCGCTGAGTCTGTTTTGCTCAGTGCTTGACGCCTGCTTATTTCAACACAAATACCAGTTGTTCACCGGTGGTGGTTTTTTACAGCCGCATACCTTTGTACTGTTCTCTGATCGGCTGTTGTATCTGCTGGCCGGCTGGCTGGCTGATCTGACTGCGGTCGTTTGCGCCTTTTTGCTTTACAACTTGTTGTGCCGGATGCAAACCAGTACTCGCAGTCATCTGTGGTTTGCATTGGTGCTGGTGTTGCTCCAGCTGGGGCATGGTTGGGTCGGTGGCGAGTTGTACCAGTATTTTGGTGATAATCTGGATTGGCAGGTGCTGGCCAATCTGGGGGGCGGTAGTGTGTTGGCGGCAGTCAGTATGGTCCTGACCGAACTTAGTCTGCACTTGCTGCCAGTGTTAGCCGGCCTGCTGGTCGGTCTGATGTTGTTGTATTGTGTGCATCTCGCGTTTCGCCGTTATCGCGACCCGGTTGCCGATGGAGCCAGCTGGTGGCGCTACAGTTTGGGGTTGTTGCTGCTGTTTTCATTGCAGTGGCAGTTGCTGGCAACCGAGCAGCCGTTTCGCTTTGGTCTGGAAAAAAAACTGTCACAGCAGTTGGTAGCAGGGCTGTTAAATCGACTGACAGATGTTGATTTAGACGGTTATGGCGCCCTGGGTGCGCTGGCGGACCCGGCGCCGATGAATGCCACTTTGTATCCGGGCGCTATGGATATTCCCGGCAATGGCATAGACGAAGATGGCATTGCGGGCGACTTGCCGCTGCAGCCTGCTGCAGAGTCTGATGTTATGAAGGCGCTACCGCTTCGGGCCGGGCAGCATATATTCCTGGTGGTGCTGGAAAGTGTGCGTGCTGATGCTTTGTTTGCCAAACAAGATGGCAAAGCAGTGATGCCACATCTGGCTGCGCTGGCAAAACAGGGGAGTTACAGCGAGAATGCTTACAGTCATACCGGTTTTACCACCAGTTCACTGAAAGCGCTGTTTAACCGAAGTCTGAGTTATCACCCGCCACACCAAAATCTGCTGGACGCGCTGCAGGCGCGGGGGTATCAGATCAACGTATTGTCGGCACAGGCAGAGCGTTTTGGTGATGTACTCACCGCGGCGCGGTTAAAGCGACCTGGCCAGTATTATTTTGATGCAGATTCAGCACTGGCTGATCGGCTGGACCCTTCGCTGAATGCCGGTTCTTTGCGGATCAGTGAGCAACGCCTGCTGCGACAACTGCAACAGCGTTTTGCTGAAGTGAACTGGGCGCAGCCACAGTTTTTTTATCTGAACGTTCAGGCTGCGCATTACCCTTACCATCATAAAGAGATGTTGCCATTGCTCACGCACCAGTCTATCAGCCGCCAGCAAATGCAACCGGTGAATAAGGCGTTGTTACAGCTCAGTTATTACAACGCAGTTGCAAATGCGGACTGGTTGGTGGGGCAATTGCAACAGCTATTGGACAGTTTTCAGCTGATGACACACAGCACAATGCTGGTGACCTCGGACCACGGCGAATCTTTGTTTGATGATGGATTTCTTGGTCATGGTCATCAGTTAAATGACACGCAAACAAAGGTACTGCTGGTTAGTAATCGTCAGATCAATTATCCGCCGGTGCTGGGGCATGCCGATGTTGCGCCGCTGCTGCTGGCGACTGCTCTCGGAGCTCCCATTCCACAGTCACCGGCAGCCGTGTTACAGGTCGTTGGTCTGGTTCGTGCGCCACAGCAAATTGCCCGAATTGATGCCCAGGGTCGTATGTTATATGACTTCCGGCAACGGCATTTTCGCGCCGGGGACAAGGCTAGCTGGGCAGACTTTGCTGAGTTATCAGCAGCAGATCAACAGCGGGCGCTGCAGCTGATCCAGAGCTGGGGTTTACTGCGCTATCAACAGTCTGATCTGTACCAGCAACAGCTGCGGGGCCACTGAACTATCCCGCTGACAGCGTGTTTGGTAACGTGGTGTTTCGCGACAGCTTTGTCAGTGACAGACCTGTTAGCGATTGAGTGGGGCGAAATTAGCTTCGGCTTGCGCCATCCGGATTTGCAACCGGCCAATCTCCTGATTGTAACCCTCCATCTGATAGCGCAGGCGATCTGCCTGATTCAGTAAAGCCGCGCGGGCAGAAGCGTTTTGCTCAACCGCTATCCGTTGATTGATTGCATAAATATCTTCACGTAAAACCAGATTGCGGTTTTGCAGGTCATTGATGGCGGCGGCGATATCGTCCACGGCTTTTTTCGCTTTGTACCAGCGCTGGCCTTGCTGAAAACCCTGGCGGAAGGCTGGTTCAAGTTTGCCGGTACAGGCGGTGTTGTATTCTTTACCGGCCCGGCCCCAGGCTTCGCCGTGCGGGAAGTCGCAGAAAAACACCAGACCCTGGCTATGCCCCTGCTGATAGGTTTTAAAATCCGGCATCACACCATGCTCGGCACAGTCTTTCTGATATTCGCGGAACTTACTGCTGAGTTCACCAGCTTTACCGTCATTCACCCCAAGGCTATACCAGTCACCCTGCAGACAGTCATCTTTACTGATACTTGCACAGGCATGGAGCTGGCTAAGCAGTGCTAGCAGAACAATCCGGCGTAACATAATGATCCTTTTCGGTTTATTTGGGTCTCGATCAGTTGCTGCCGCATGCTAACGGCCTGATTTTACTTTGTAAAGTGATGGTGACTCTGTGTTAGCCTGCCTGCAGGCAGCACACCTGATTGCGGCCATTGTGTTTGGCCTGATACAACGCCAGATCAGCCTGATTATACAGCGTCTCAAAACTGACCGCGCTGGCGGCGGTGCAGACGCCGATAGATACTGTGACCTGCAGTTGTAATTGTTGATAGTGCACTTGGGTGGCGGCAACAGTAGTGCGGACCCGTTCTGCCACTTGAACCGCAGTGTCAGCATCGGTCTGGCTTAAAAATATCGCGAATTCCTCGCCGCCGATCCGACCAAAAATATCGTATTCCCGTAAGGTATGTTTGATGGCTGCAGCCATTTGTGCCAGTACCGCATCACCGGCCTGATGGCCGTAGCTGTCGTTCACCGATTTAAAAAAGTCGACATCCAGCACCAGCAGAGCGGTTGCACTGTGTTGCCGGCCGCTGCGGCTCAGCTCGGAATGGACGGAATCAACAAAACAACGCCGATTGGCGATTTGGGTCAGTTCATCGGTCAGGGCCAGTTGCCGCAACGAGTGCAAACCATCCGACAAATCGCGTTCCAGTAATTTTTGTCGGGTAATTTCTTTGCTTTGGATCAGCAAACGGCCGTCGCTGAGTAATTGTTCTGAAAATAAAAACCAGCGGCCATCCACCAAATCCACTTCAAATATCCGGTAGCTGCGCTGCCGGCGTTTCGCCTGCGCTGCCAGTAACCACTGCTCGATGTCGTCGTGGTCAATCCGTATTCCCTGCTGATGAATAAAAGCAAAACGAGCCAGATCCGCGAAAGTGGCGCCGTTGATCTGACTGGCATCCCGGGCAAACAATGCGGCAAAACTCTGGTTACAGACCAGCAGCTGGTCTGAAGCGTCAAATACGGCATAACCATCTTCACTGTGGAGGATAAAATCGGCGATTAATGTGGCAAGTTGTTGGGCTGTCGTCATTGTGGCTATCAGTTTCAGTGAGCTTGGAACAGCATCAGTGTAGTCCGGTTTTGCCTCTGGAGATGGCCGTTTGTACGCGGGAATTTATGCTTGCCGCCTGTGGTCATGGTCTCTATAGTATGATTATCCGCCAGGCAAAACGGTGACACAGGTGCGTAAATTCATTGGGTTTTTATTCTGCTGTTGCCAATTATTTGCGTCCGCACAGGCTGATGACAGCCAGCATATCCGTGTGCTGGGTTTGCAGTCGCCCGGTGAAGCCAGTGTCAGTTATTACCATGATTTGTTGCAGCTGGTGCTGAACCGGACTAAGGCCGAATACGGTGCCGCCCGGATTGAATCGCTGAAACCCCCGCCTTTGGGTGACTATCGTTACCTCCTGATGAAACAGAATTTTATCGATGTGCATCATTTTGGTACATCACCCGAACTGGAGCGTGACCTGCTGCCAGTCCGGGTTCCGTTGTTAGCCGGTGGATTAGGCTGGCGTGGTTTTATCATCCGGAAAACCGATCGGCAGGCTTTCCGGCAAATCCGCCACCTCAGCGAATTAAAGCGCCTGACAGCCTGCCAGGGCGAACTGTGGCCGGACAGCGATATCTTGCGCGCGGCTGGTTTAAAAGTAATGACCGCTGAGCGTCATGACCAAATGCTGGAGCTGTTGCGTCGTGAGCGTTGCGATTATTTTCCACGGAGTATTTTCGAAGGTCCGGTCGAACAAAAAGCCTTCGCTGCGGCCTATCCAGACCTTGAATACAACACCAGTTTGTTGTTGCATTATCCATTTGCGATGTATTTTTTTGTAAATAAAGACAATAAGGTATTGGCGGAGCGCTTGTTCAAAGGTCTGGATAAACTGGCACGCAGTGGGGAATTACAGGAATTTTTGCAGGCTCATCCCATCGCGCACCAAGTGTTTCCGCTCAGCCAATTCAGTCAATCGGTCGTGTTCCAGCTGGACAATCCGTTGTTACCGGCCGAAACGCCTCTGCAGCAGCCGGAATACTGGCTGAAAGTGCCGGTGGCGGAAGCGGTGATTGCAGACCAGTCCCTGCGCCAGCTCTGATATACTGCGCACCAGAATTTATAGCTGCCGGACTGATTAATGAGCCAACCTGATTTATCTGCCCCACTTGCCGGTTTTATCCGGCAATTCCTCGACGCCTTTAACCAGAATCAATTGCTCCGCCTGGTTTTGTCGCGGTATGAAGGCAGTCAGAGCGAACTGAACCGGATCCAAATCCGGCCGATTTTACTGAAAACCGGTATTCAGCTCAGTGTGTTATTTGAAAACAAGACTTTTGACCAAACCAAAAATTTTAGTGCTGAAGCGCTGACACCGCTATTAACCCAATGGCTGACAACAGACTTTAAGGCGGCGTTGTTAGAATGCAACGGCAGCGAAACACAGCTGACAATCTCCAAAAAAGGCAAAGTGCTGTGCAACACCCGCAAAACCGGCGGGGCTACCGGGGCGCCACTGCAAAGCCATAATCGGGAAAAACAGCGCTTTATCGACAGTGATGCGCCATTTCTGCGTGAACTGGGCATTAGCGGCAGTGATGGTCAGATTGCGCCGACCATGCAAAAAAAATGGAAGCAAATTAATAAGTTCATTGAAATTTTCGCACGGGCTTTAAAAGAAGCGGCTTTGCTGGGTCCTGATCCGCTAACCATCGCTGATTTTGGTTCCGGCAAAGCTTATCTGACTTTTGCAGTTGCTCATTATCTGCAACAACTGGCGCAGCCAGCGACAGTCATCGGCGTTGAACTCCGCCAGAGCCTGGTGGACTTATGCAATACCACGGCGGCGCGGTTGAATCAGCCGGGGATCCGCTTTGAACAAGGTGATGTACAACATTATCAAAGCACAGGCCTGGATGTGATGATCGCGTTACATGCCTGTGATACCGCAACGGACCACGCTATCCATATGGGGATCCGGGCCGGTGCGGCTGTCATTATGTGTTCGCCCTGTTGCCATAAAGAGATCCGGCCGCAGTTGCAAAGCCCGGCGATATTATCGCCATTATTACAGCATGGTATTCATCTGGGGCAGGAAGCGGAAATGCTGACCGACGGTATCCGCGCCTTGCTGTTGGAAGCCTATGGTTATGATACGCAAGTATTTGAATTTATTGCGCTTGAACACACCAGCAAAAACAAAATGATTTTAGCAGTGAAAAGGTCAGGGCCGATAAACGCCAGCCGGCAGCAGGCAGTACTGGCGCAGGTCAGCGCATTAAAGCAGTTTTATGGCGTCTCCAGACATTGTCTGGAATCTTTACTGGCGGCGGAAGCATCTGGCACGTCGCTCTGAGCAGCATGGCAAAAAGGAAATAAGCATGACTGAGTTGTTTTCAGTTGACTTTAAAGTACGTGATTACGAGTGCGATATGCAGGGTATTGTCAATAATGCCGTGTATTTCCACTATTTGGAGCATGCGCGGCACGAATATCTGTTGGCCTGCGGTCTTGATTTTGCCAAGCTGACGCGGGAAAAAATTCACCTGGTTGTGGTGCGATCGGAAATGGACTACAAGGCATCGTTACAAAGTGGCGACCAGTTTGTCGTCACAGTGCAATACCAGCCGGTGTCAAAACTGCGGTTTGGGTTCCGCCAACAGGTGCGGCGTTGTCCGGACCAAAAACTGATGTTGGATGCTTTGATCACAGGGACGGCACTGAATGCAGAGGGGAGGCCATTTATTCCGGACTTTATCAGTGCTCTGGCTGCGGCGAACCAATAAGCATGGCGGGCCATTACGCCGCTTGATCACGATCATCAGCTGTTGCTGCGTACTGCCGCTGCATGCGGCGTCGCTGCGCATCTGTGTGCAGAATATCGATTATTACCCGCATTATGATTTCAGCACACAACCCGGTCGTGGTTATGCAGCAGATTTGTTTGCACTGTTCAGCGCAAAAACCGGTTTGCAAATTAGTGTGTTGCCCTTGCCGGTGAAACGGTTACAGGACAATCCGGACTGCCAGCTGGTGTACCCGGATAATCCGCAATGGCACAGTGCCAAAGGTGAAACACAGCCGCTTTTTTTCAGCCAGCCACTGACCGGCATTATTGGCGCAACGTTGGTGCGTCGTGGCGACGCTGAGCTGGAGTTAGCCGCTGTGCGTGCTATTGCGGTACCGCGTGGATTTACCCCAGACCATCTGCTGGCGGTGCAAAAAGACTATAACTTTGAACTCGTTGAAACCAGTGATGCTACAGCAGCCATTCAAATGCTGTTAAAACAACGGGTGGATGCCGCCGATGTCGAATGGCATGTGGCTAGGCATTTATTACAAAAACTCGGCCAACCACAAGGCGCAGAGATTGGCCGGCAGTTGCCTCTTGCCAGCGTTGGTTTTCATTTGTCGAGCAGGGACCACGGCGAAATGCTGCGCCGTTTTGACCGGTTTTTGCTGCAGTATCACGCTGAAATCATACAGCTCAAAGCACGTTATCAGTTGCAGAGTCCTGCAGATCTGCAGTTGGAGGCGACTGTGTCCGTAGCCGGCACACTACACCCCTAAAGCCCTTGTCGATTTTTCCACAGCACTGAAACGCACTGCCGGCAGCTAAACTGTCTGGGCCCGTGCAGAGATCCGATCTGTGCGTCAGGCCACAGCAATCAAAGGCCCGTTGGAAAAAGTTCAAATCTTTATCGATTATTTTACGCACAATACTTGACGGCGAAATCGAGATCATCTAAAACGATTAAGTTAAGAGGCATTAATTTTCTTCACCCATCACAACAACATCCGGCGATACCGAGCATGTTGTTTTTTTGGCAAAGAAACTTAAACGATTAAGATCTCAAAGGAAGCCAACATTCAATGTGATAAGCAGAGTAAGTCGAAACATTTGTCTCTAAAAATGCTGCAGAGACAGCTGGAGCGACTAGCCTGATAAAGGTCTGCCGAAACCCATTGGATGTCAGCTTCAGGCAAGACAACACACTCAAAAGCAACACAAATCGACAAGGGATAACCAAATGAGAACACAACTATTTAAACCGGCGTTACTGTCACTCGCAGTCTCGTCTGCCATCTGGTCGGTGGCGGCAACTGCAGCAGAACAACAGGCTGCAGGCAATGCGGCAAAATCAGGTGAAGAAGTCGAGGTGATAGCCGTGCGCGGTATTCGCGGCTCACTCATTCGTTCTCAGGCGGAAAAAATGGATAACTCGTCCATTGTCGAAGCCATCTCCGCTGAAGATATCGGTAAGTTGCCAGATTCATCGATTGCGGAATCTTTATCACGTTTACCAGGCCTTGCCGGTGAGCGCGTCGGTGGCCGCACTTCGGGGATTTCGGTGCGCGGTTTTAAAGAAGATTTTACCGGTACCTCATTAAATGGCCGGGAGCTGATTGGTATCGGCGACAACCGTGGTGTTGAATACGATCTGTATCCATCAGAAATCATGACCGGCGCCACCATTTATAAAACCACAGATGCCACGCTGATGGTGCAGGGCATTGGTGGTACCGTCGATTTACGCACAGTTCGCCCGCTGCAGGCGAAAGAAACGCTGACGGTCAATGGCAACTACGAATCGAACAGCCGCGACTCTGACAACCCGGAATTTGATAACAAAGGCAAACGTTATGCGTTGTCTTTTGTCGAAAAATTTGCCGACGACACATTAGGCCTCGCCGTGGCACTGGCTTCCACTGAATCACCGAACAACCAGCGGAAATATGGCGTTTGGGGTTATAGCGCGAACGCTGCCGGCCAAGTGCTGCCAACCGGTCTGGATATTGCGTCAATCAGTACCAAACTTGAACGCGATACTATTTCGACTGTGTTGCAATATCAACCAAACGACAAATTGAACATCGTGTTTGACGTGCTGGACATCGATTATTCCGATTCCGGTGTGTTACGTGGTTTTATCGAGCCGTTCTCTTCTGCCAATGTGTCCGGTAGTGGCACCAGCAGCAAGGGGACTCAGGTCGGCGCCAACCCGGTGCTGCGCACAGATCCGCTGAAAAAAGATGGTGATTTACAGTCCTTTGGCCTCAACGTCGAATATCAGCTGAACGATGATTGGCAGATGGAGCTGGATGTTGCCAGCAGTGAATCCAGCAAACGCGATTTACGCGGTGAATCCTATGCCGGTTTAGCCCGCTCCGGCGCGCTGAATTCATCTCAGTTGGGTTCACGTGAATTCACCATGAGCCCGGATGGCGTGTTTTTCACCAAACTGACCGGTCTTGGTGCTTTCTCTGATGCCAAAGCGCTGCAACTGACAGGTCCGCAAGTCTGGGGCGGCGGTATGGCCAACATTGCCAGCCAGTTTGTCACCAACGTAAAACAGGCCAATGGCGACCCGTACAGCTACTTTAATGCGCAGGACGGCTTCCTGAACTATGCAGATTTCAGTGAAGAGCTGAAAACCTACCGCTTAGAAGCGGTCGGCAACATCGAATACAGCATCTTTAATAAACTGACGCTTGGTGTGAATTACTCTGATCGCTTCAAAGACAAAGACAATAAAGGTTTCTTTGCGACAGCCACTTCGTATCCATTCTCGACCGCCATCCCAAGCCAGTATTTGTACAACGGCCTGGCGGATTTAACCTGGGCAGGTCTGGGTCAGGTGGTGGCCTATGATGGTTTTGCGCCATACAACGACGGCACTTACAAACTGAATGATGCCGGTTTGTTAGAGCCGGACCGTCTGGGGGATACCTACGACGTCAATGAAGAAGTCACGACCCTGTATTTTAAAACTGATTTCGAAACGCAGTTCGCAGGTTTTCCGGTGACCGGTAATGTTGGCATGCAGTATGTCAAAACTGATCAATCTTCCAGCGGTTTCATTGGTGTGGTTGGCGCAAACTTTGCCGTTTGCGATGACAACAGCGACAAACAAGTCGACGCCGACTGTATTACCGAACAGGGCGACAGCTACAGCCATGTACTGCCAAGCCTGAACCTGAGTATGGAAGTGTCAGACAATAACTTTGTGCGCTTTGCTGCCAACAAAACCATCAGCCGCGCCCGCATCGATCAGATGAAAGCCTCTGGTTTTGTTAAATTTGACCAGAACATCGACCTGATTGCCATTCCAAACACGACTGCGGCAGTGGAAACCTACGGCTCGCCCTGGTCGAAATTTGCCGGCAACCCGCTGTTAAAACCGCTGGAAGCCAACAACTTCGACTTAGCCTTTGAAAGCTACTTTGAAGAAGAAGGTTACCTGTCGGTCACGGCTTTTTATAAAGATTTAGTCAACTGGACCCGCGACGGTAACAAGCTGATTAATTTTACCAATGATGACACCAACAGCGGCGCCAACTATTTCATCCCTGGCTTCCATGACCGCATCATTGACCAGGCAGGTACTTATGGCCCGGCAGATATTTTCTACGCTGCCGGCTCCAAAGTGACACCACCGAATTATGGTTACTTCTCCTACTTTGAAGATGGTTTAACAGGTCGGGTGCATGGGGTGGAAGTGACCGCGAACGTGCCGTTCAGCAAATTCTCAGACGTGCTGGAAGGTTTTGGTGTCGCGACGTCCGGTACCTTAATTGACGCCAAACTCAATGACGGCAGCCGTATTCCTGGCCAATCCGACAAAGTGTTCTCATTGACTGCGTACTATGAGCGGAATGGCTTTGAAGTGCGGGTAGCCGGTACTGACCGCTCAGACTTCCTGACTTATGAGCGCGGTGGTTCGAACAAAATCTCCACCGCCAGCCGTAATGGCGTGACGCTGGTCGACGCGCAAATCAGTTACGACTTCTCAGAAAGCAGTTTCACCTCATTGCATGGCCTGCGGGTATCGCTGCAGGGCACCAACCTGACCGATGTGGATGAAGAAACCGTCAATGCCGACGGCATCGTCACCACACGCCGGCAGTTTGGCCCGACTTATATGCTGAACGTGAACTACGCGTTCTATTGATAAGAACCCGGTGTAAAGGCCTCAATAAGTTCTTGGTATTGAGGCCTTTTTTTCTGTATTGGTGTAGGCTTTTTTGTAGCGTAAAGAGTCCAGACCCATACTTTATTCCGCAAGGGAGTTGTTATGCATCAGCCATCTGAGTCCGGTGCAGCCGGAAAACCAATTCGTAAAGTCGTGATCGCCGGCGGCGGTACGGCTGGCTGGATGACAGCCGCTTTGCTGAAAAAAGTGCTGGCGGAGCGCGTCGAGATTGAATTGGTCGAGTCGGCTGAGATTGGCATTGTCGGCGTGGGTGAAGCCACCATTCCGCCTATTCAGATTTTTAACCAGTATCTCGGCCTTGATGAAAAAGCCTTTTTACGTGACACCCATGCCACGATGAAGCTTGCGATTAAATTTGAAAACTGGCGTAAACCCGGCGAGAGCTATTACCACACCTTCGGCGCACCGGGGGCGAGCCTGGGTTTTTGTAACTTCCAGCATTATTGGTTGCGTGCGAAGCAGGCCGGACTGCAGCAATCCTTGTGGGATTACGATTTAAATTATCTGTGCTGCGAAGCCGGCAAATTTAACATCATCAAGACACCCAATCCGGTGTATGAAATGCCGTACGCCTATCATTTTGATTCAGCGTTATATGGCCAGTTTCTGCGGAAAATCGCTGAAAATGCCGGCGTGACGCGCACCGAAGGCATGATTGAAGCAGTGCAACAAAATGGGATTTCCGGCCATATCGAAGCACTGCAACTCAAAGACGGGCGAAAAATTCACGGCGATTTATTTGTTGATTGCACCGGTCTGCGTGGGTTGTTAATACGCCAGACGCTCGGTGTCAGTTATGAATCCTGGTCCAAGTACCTGCCGGCCAACAGCGCTTTGGCAGTGCCGAGTGAGCGTTTTGCCAAGACCTTGCCTTATACGCGCAGTA
>CBFGPY010000030.1:0-11324 GCA_965650755.1 uncultured Chromatiaceae bacterium
GGCCGCTTCCGTCGGGTGATAGCCCTGCCGGCTGCGCACAAACAGGCTTAAGCCTAGCACTTGTTCAATAGACCGGATGCGGCGAAATAACGTCGGATGACTGGAATTCAGCGCGCCTGCAGCGCTTTTTAATGAACCATGCCGGGCTACTGCCAGAATGATGCGAAAGTCATCCCAGACCACTTGATGTTCATTTTTAAACATAGCACCCGCAATATTGTCGATTTTATATGTTCATTTAAGCACATATGATGACGCCATTCAGTTAAAAGGAGCGGTTTTAATGAGCACTACATCTATCACTTTGGCCGGGTTGACTGCATCCCTGTTGGCTGGCCACGCCACTGCAGCTGATAGCCGGCCGGGTGAGCCCACCCCCTGCAATAGCTCGTTGCAAATAGCGACACATAAAAACAACAGCGGACAGGACGATTTTGATTTTTTAACCGGTGACTGGATAGTGCAGAACCAACGGCTGAAACAGCGCTTTGCCGGCAGTAACGACTGGGAATCCTTCAGTGCCAGGCAAACCAATCAGCCACTGCCGGCCGGCATCGGTAACTATGATGATTTTGTCGCCGCAGACTGGCGACCTGATTTTGTTGGTATGTCGCTGCGGGTGTTTAACCCGGTCACTCAACTGTGGAGTATTTATTGGCTCGACAATCAATCGGGTGGCCTGAATCCGCAAGGTCAGCTGAACCCGCCGGTTGTCGGCAAATTTGAGGCCGGCATCGGTACTTTTACCGGCGACGATGTGATTGATGGCCGCCCGGTGAAAGTGCGGTATGTCTGGTCCAATATCAGAGCCAACACAGCGCACTGGGAACAAGCGATGTCGCTCGATGGTGGGCAAAGCTGGGAAGTAAACTGGAAAATGGCGATGACGCGGGCACCGGCTGCCAAGTAACTATCCTGACCCCATCCAGCGCCTGAAAAAAAGGCCGGCAAATGCCGGCCTTCGTCTCAGGCAAAAACGCCACAGCTTATTGCGCTTTAGCGACTTCTTTTACGCCCATATTCCACAGCGTGAAACCAAAGGTATCCGCAGTTTGTTCAATGGTTTTAGACACCGGCGTACCTGCACCGTGACCGGCGTTGGTTTCAATGCGAATGAGCTGCGGGTTAGTACCGCCGGCTTTGGCCTGCAGTTCGGCAGCAAACTTAAAGCTGTGCGCCGGAACGACGCGGTCATCATGATCGCCGGTGGTGACTAAAGTCGCTGGATAAGCCACATCTTTTTTCACATTGTGTACCGGTGAATAGCCTTTGAGATATTCAAACATCTCTTTGGACTGCTCTGCCGTGCCGTAGTCAAAGCCCCAGCCAGCACCTGCTGTGAAGGTGTGATAACGCAGCATGTCGAGCACGCCTACTGCCGGCAGTGCCACTTTCATCAGGTCTGGACGTTGTGTCATCACAGCACCGACTAACAGGCCACCATTCGAACCACCGCGAATCGCCAGTTTGTCGTTTGACGTGTATTTCTGCGCCACCAGGTATTCGCCGGCCGCGATAAAATCGTCAAACACGTTTTGTTTTTTCAGCTGAATACCGGCTTCATGCCAGGCTTTGCCGTACTCACCACCACCACGTAGGTTTGGCACTGCGTAGACGCCGCCCATTTCCATCCACACCAGGTTGGCGACGCTGAAGCTTGGCGTCAGGCTGACGTTAAAACCACCGTAGCCATACAGCATGGTTGGGTTAGTGCCGTCCAGTTGCAGGCCTTTTTTGTGCGTGATGATCATCGGCACTTTAGTACCGTCTTTCGAGGTGTAGAACACCTGCTTAGATTCATAATCGTCGCTGTTAAACTTCACGGCAGGTTTGAAGTGTACTTTGGATTCGCCGGTGGCCGGGTCATAAGCGTAAATCGAACCAGGGGTGTTGTAGTTGGCGAAGCTGAAATACAGCACTGTGTCTTTGGCTTTGCCATCAAAACCGCCGACGGTACCCACGCCTGGCAGCTGCACGTCGCGCACCAGCTTACCGTCATAGTCAAATTGCTGCACTTTGGAAATAGCGTCAACCATGTAAGTGGCGAAGAATGATCCGGCACCTTTGCTGACCGACAACACGTTGGCCGTTTCCGCGATCACGTCTTTCCACTCAGCTTGTGCCGGCTTGGTCATATCAATGGCGATGAGCCGCTGATTTGGCGCTTTGAAGTTGGTTGAGAAGTACAGCACATCGCCTTTGCTGTCGATCAGGTTGTAGTCTGAGCTGCCTTCACCATCTAATGTCACAAATGCGCTGTCTGGTTTGGTTAAATCTTTCACCAGCAGCTTGTTACCAGAAGTGGCGTTGGCGGCAGAAACCACCAGATATTTGCCATCCTGTGTCACCACACCACCGACATAACGGTGTTTCTCGGCGTCAGTGCCGCCGTAAATCAGCTGGTCATCTTTTTGCGCAGTGCCCAGTTTGTGGTAATACAGCTTATGCTGGTCGGTTTTGGCCGACAGTTCGCTGCCTTTTGGCTTGTCGTAGCTGGAGTAGAAGAAACCTTCATTGCCTTTAAACGAAATGCCGGAGAACTTCACATCGACCAGTTCTGGTTCCAGTTTTTCTTTGGTTTCAGCATTGATGACAAAAACTTTGCGCCAGTCACTGCCACCTTCAGAAATGGCATACGCAGCGATAGAACCGTCTTCAGTGAACTGTAAATCCGCCAGTGAGGTGGTGCCGTCGGCGGAGAAGCCGTTTGGATCAAGGAACACTTCGGCCGGGCCGCCGTCTTTCTGGCGATAGACGACATATTGGTTTTGCAGACCGTCGTTTTTGTAGAAATAGGTATAAGCGCCTTCTTTGGTCGGTGCACCGACTTTTTCGTAGTTCCACAGCGCTTCTAAGCGCTGTTTAATCTGGTCGCGATATGGAATTTGCGCCAGGTAATCAAAAGTCACTTTGTTTTGTGCTTTGACCCAGTCCGCCGTTTCGGCGCTGCGGTCATCTTCTAACCAGCGGTACGGGTCCGCCACTTTAGTTTCAAAATAGGTGTCGACCACATCACCTTGTTTGGTCGCTGCGTATTGCAGTTTTGCCACAGGTGCAGCCTCCGCGACTGTTGTGCCTGCTGCTGCAGTTGCAGCTTGTTCTGGTTTTGGTCCACAGGCAGTTAATACAGCAAGCGCCACTGCGCCCAGCATCAAACGTTTCATCAAAGCTCCCCTTTGCTTTTTTATTCAGGCAGCGAGGATAACAAATTTTTCACAGCGGACAAATGCAGCGCGCCGCGACTGAGCGCGCAGCAGGCGGTTTTCGCCGCCAAAGCAGCAAAACACTTTAAATCAACCGAGTTACCGGCATGCGGTAAATGAGGAAAGACGCCACCGCAACTTCAAGGCTGTCGTGCAGACACGCCCCAGTTACGCTGGTGAGCAATCAGCGCCAACACTATCAGTGCCATACCGCCGTATTGACTCAGGCTTAACGTCAGGTCGTAGTACCAGAAATCAATCAGCACCGTCAAAAGCGGATAAACAAAGGACAGAAACGCGATGCTGGTCACCGGCAGGCGCTGAAAGGCGCTATACATCAGGTTATACATCAGGCCGGTGTGCACCAACCCCAACGTCACGAGCGCGCCGATGCTGATGGCTGGCATTACCAGCAGCGAAGTTTTCTCCAGCGGTAACATCAACAGCACGCCCAGCACCATCTGCAAACCGGCAATTTGCGCGGGCGCAATACCGGTTAACTTGCGGGTCGTCAGCGTCGCCACTGCATACAAACAAGCCGCCACAGCGGCGAGACCCACGCCCTGCCATAACAGCGGGTTATGGCTGTCCTGCCCAAGGCCGGTGGTGCCGGCAACCCCGACAAAAGCCAGTGCCAGCCAGCCCCATTTCGCCGCCGGCGGCCATTGTTTGCTGCCCAAAGCAGTCAGCAACAACAGGAAAAACGGCTGGGTGTGATACACCAGCGTCGCAATCGAAATTGAACTGAGTTTGTAAGCGCCAAACAGACAAAACCAGTTGGCCACCAGCGCCAGACCACCCGCCAGCAAATAGCCGCTTTGCTGTGCGCTCAGTGTCTGCCAACCGCGTTGCCAGCTTAAATAAGCCAGCAAAGCGATACCGCCGAGCAAACAGCGGTAAAACACCACAGTCGCCGTATCCTGGCCACTTTCGACAACAAAAAGACCAATAGTGCCAGACATCAGCATCGCCACCAGCATGCGCCAGCTACCGGCAAACTGCGGGTGTTGCAGCAGGGTTTGCATGGATATTCCTGTGAATTTACATCTTTGACGGATAGTGCGGTAGCCGGGGGCCGGATGCAAGTCTGGCTTGCAGCAACAGTCTGTTGCTCGTTGCTTTGTTTTTTGCCCTGCGGGCGGCGGCTTTGGTTTAATTTTTCGTCTTTTCCTTCGCGGGAAGACCGTCTAGCAAAGATTTCACCTGTCGGTGAGTCACTTTCTTTTGTTTCAGCAAAAGAAAGTAACCAAAGAAAACCCGCCCCCGGTTCCGCTCGAAAGCCCGTCTGAAAACCGCCGTCCAAGGCAGCGCAGCAACTCGCGGTGCGCTAGCGTCGCACCGCTCAAACACTCTGCGCTTTAAAACCTTGGCCAACGATTTTCAGCCGGCTCGCTCCAACGGGGAAACGGTTTTGTAGATGGTGTTGATGAAACAAACAAAACCAGAATGCTGCAGTAGTTGGCTTTGCTCTTTATGTTCTACCGTTCAAGACAAAAACAACTAAAAAAACCAATCGCCCGTTGGAGCGAGCCGATGAAAAATGGTGATTTGAGGTTTTAAGAAAACGAGTGTTTGAGCGATTCGACGTTAGCGAATCGCGAGTTGCGTTTTCGCCTCAAATTGCCATTTTTCAGCGGGCTTTCGAGCGGAACCGGGTGCGCCTTTTCTTTCGGTTCCTTTCTTTTGGCAAGGCAAAAGAAAGGAACTCACCGTTAGGTGAACTCTTTGCTAGACGGTCTTTCAGACTCAGGAAATAACAAAAAATAAGCCCAACAACGCCCGCAGGGCAAAAAAATCAAGCCACGCGCTGCGCTGCCCCTTGCCGCCATGACTGCAGCACTGCGTCAACAATCAGCGCATGGTCGGCGTTCAGCACCAGATGTTGGTGGGCGTGCAGCTGCGGCCAGTGTTGCCACCAGCCGCCGCAGCGGGCCACCAGATTGGCGAAATTCACCGAGGTATCACCGGCCAGATAATTACGCCAGTGCCGGCAATGTTTGCGCAGCATTTCACCGTTGGGTTTGCGCCAGCTGACCGGGTCTATCGTCACTAATTCGTCGACACGATAACCGCTGGCAATGACCCGGGCGGCAGTGCTGGCACCGTAGCTGTGCGCGATGACCAGCACCGGCTGACCGGCATGTTGCTGTAAAAACCGGCCTAAGGCGCGGGATTCAAACCACTGAAAATAATGCTGGCCCTGCAACACGTGCTGGCGTACCAGGCCGGTGTATTTGTCCAGCGCACCGCCGACCCAAATCACCCGGCGCAACTCGGTCACACTGCTGTTGTAGCTCATGCGTCACCCACCTTAGACCTCATTCCAGCACCCAGCCAAATTCATTTAAAATGGCCCGGTGTTCAGGCCCGCCATACACCTGATACCAGGCATGTCTGAGCCGTTCCCGCACCGTAAAAGGTACGCCTTTGCGGCTGGCAACTATGTACACCGGATTGCTGTATAGCCGAAAGGCGATCTTATAACGCGCGGCCAAATCCGGGTAAGTGCGGCTCCATTCCAGATACTGGGTTTTGTCTTCCAGCATGCCCACCACCCGCTCTTTTTGCAGCAAATTCAGTTTTTGCGTCAGGCTGTTGGCATATTGCAGATAGGGCTGAAACTCAGTCTCCAGGCTTACCTGAGCAAACTCGTCGCCATACCAGGCGTCGCGCAGCACCCCGACTGCCCCTGGCAACATCAGGATATCACTCAGTTTTTTCACTTTCGGCAGATATTGTTTATCCAGCACCAGCACTGTTTCTTCCAGATAATGCGGGCCGATAAAATCAGCATACAACTCGCGCTCTAAGGTGTAAGACATGGTCAGCATCAGATCGATTTTGCCCTCGCGCAGCAAAGCCAGGCTGCGGGGCCATGGGCTGCCGACCACTTCGAGACTGCAGCCGGCTTTGTCGGTTAATAATTTCAGCAGACGGTGATGTAAATCATACCAACGCGGTAATTGCAGGCCGGCAGCAGCGGTCAGTTCTTTTGATTCATTCAGGTGCGCCACCAGATGGCAAGGTGCTGGCGCTGTGGTTGTGGCCTGTGCCGGTAGCAGTTCTTCTGCGCCAGCACCCGAGCTCAGGCTGAATAACCACCACAGACACAGATACCAGAATACTGGCTTCATTGCGCGTCCGCCGATAGTTCCAGCCGGGCTTTTTCCACCAGTTGCTGGTCCAGTTCCTGTTTCACTGCCACACCGAGCTCCTTAAATTCTGCCGCCTGCTTTATCAGATTACCTTTGCCGCTATAAAGTTGCGCTAACGCCTTGTCGTAACTTTCCCGCGCCTTGTCGAGTTGCTTGCCGACGCCCTGCATCGACTCCAGAAAGGCGGCCAGCTTGGCGTAAAAACGTTCGGCACGCTGCGCCAGTTCCGCACTGTGCTGATTCTGCTGCTCGAAACGCCACAGCTGCCGCACTATATTCAGGCTGGTCAGCAAAGTGGTTGGTGTCGCCACCAGCACATTGCGTTCCAGCGCTTTTTGATACAACAGCGGGTCGTGTTTTAACGCTTCGACATAAGCCGACTCAATCGGAATAAACATAAACACCACTTCCGGCGAATTCAGCCCATCGAGCTGGTAATAGCTTTTATCGGCGAGCTCGGCAATCCGATCACTGACGGCCTGACAATGCGCTTTTAACGCTTCGGCCCGTTCCAGATCCTGTTCGGCGTTGACATAACGGGTATAGGCCAGCAACGAGGTTTTTGCATCGATCACCAGATGCTTTTGTTGCGGTAAATCAACGATCACATCGGGTCGGCGCCGGCCCTGCTCGGTCTGAAAACTGACTTCACGCCGGTAATCCACCCCAGGGCGCAGGCCGGAATTCTCCAGCACGTTTTCCAGCATCAGCTCCCCCCAGTTGCCCTGCAGCTTCTTCTGGCCCTGTAAAGCACTGGTTAAACGCGCAGCCTGATCAGTGATGGCGCTGTTGAGTTTCTGCAGATTCAGCAGTTCGGTTTTCAGTTCGCTGCGCTGTTTTAAATCTTCAGTGTGGATGGATTCAACTTTGTCTCGAAAGCCTTTCATATCGGCCTGTAACGGATGCAGTAGTTGCAACAGGCTTTGTTGGCTCTGGCGGGCGAACTGTTCGCCCTTTTGCTGCAGAATTTGGTTGGCGAGGTTTTCAAACTCTTGTTTTAGCTGAAGTTTACTGTCCTGCAATAACGCCAGTTGCTGTTGATACTGGCTTTGTTTTTCACTGAGCAGCACCTGCAGCCGATCGTGTTTTTCTTTTAACCGCAGATAATCCTGTTGCTGCTGACGCACTTCGTCCTGGCTTTGCTGCAGTTGCATGCGGTGGTCGTTCAATAAAGCCTGCTGATGCTCCAGCTGTGCCTGTTGGCGGATTTGCTGGTCGCTCAGTGCCCGATTGGCCTGCTGTTGCCGCCACCAGACCACGCCGGCAGCGATGAGACCGGCCAACAGCAGAACTTCCAATGCGAGCCTGACAGTACTGAATTCGTTCATTTTGCCTCCACTTCAATGGGTTAGCACAAGCACTGTATTACTATACAGCTTTTTAAGCTGATGTCTTGTCTGTGCTGACCGGTTTGTGTCAGTTGGCGCTAAAACGAAAATCGGCTAGGCTGGCTTGTTTAGCCATATTTCTGCAAGAGGCTTTTATGCCAGCCAATAAAACTATCGCTACTGAAGCACAGGTTACAGATTATCTGGCCACTATCGCAGATCCGCAGCGCCGGGCGGATTGTAAGCAGCTGGTGCAGTTGATGCAGGAGATCTCGGGTTTTGACGCCGTGATGTGGGGCCCTGCTATCGTTGGTTTTGGTCAGTACCATTATCGTTACGACAGTGGCCGCGAAGGAGACATGTGTCTGGTGGGTTTTTCCAGCCGAAAAACCGATATCAGTATTTATCTGCTGGCTGAAGACGAGCAGCAGCAACAGCTGCTGACGCAGCTGGGTAAACATAAAATGGGCAAATCTTGCCTGTCAGTACGACGCCTCAGCGATATCAACCTGCAGGTGCTGCGGCAGCTCCTGCAAGGCGCCATCACCACGATGCAACAGCGCTATCCGGGCAGCTAACAGGCTTGGAGTTAAGCGAGCTTTCAGCCGCGGGCCGGCTTGCGCATCAGCCGGTACACGATAGCCAGCACTGCGACGACAAAAAGCCCCAGCGAGACCAGCACCAAACCTTTGCCCAGTAACTGATGATATTGCATCAGAAACGGCAGTTTCATCAGTGTCTCACTGGCCAGGCTCAGCACAAAGGTCCAACACCAGGCGCTGACCAGGCTGATCATCGTTACATGCAGGAAAGTCAGCCGCGTCATGCCCATCATCATCGGGGTCAAGACGCGGACAAAAGGAATAAAACGCGAAGAAAACATCGCCAGCAAGCCATGTCGCTCCAGCAGCGAAGTTGCGCGCGGCAGGCTGTTGTCAGGCACTATGCGCCCGATGTGATGCATAAAGCGGGTATGGGCCAGCGCATAACCCTGCCAGTAAGCGAGCAAGCTGCCAAGCCCTGCCGCCAGTGGCATATACAGATACACCACTTCCGGCTCAATCACATTGGCCGCCATCAGGCCACCGGCCATCAGCACCAGACTGTCGCCCGGTAAAGGCAAAAAAACAAAAGCTGATTCGAGAAACAAAATCAGTAATAAACACCAAATCAGCAAATCCACTTTCCCCAGCTGGATCAGCTGATCAAAATTCTGGTGCCAGATCGCCATGAGCATTTCTTGCATCGACTGCGGTTCCTCTGGAGGGCAGAAAAGGTCTGCCGCGGAATCTGGTGGGTTACATCCGGCCTACAGCCCGTGACCCTGCGCCATCTTTCCGGTCAAAAACAAACAGCTGAGAAATAGCTGTGCAAAGGCCGACTTTTTAGCGGCTGGCCAGCCATTCGTCAAACAAAGTTTTTTGGCTAAGGCGCTGCAAGCTCAGCTGTTTTTCCAGCGTACGAGCCTAAAAGACAGACATTTTATTGATTTGCAAAGCAAAAAATTGTCAGGCCACCCCGAATTGCCGGACATCAGTGCCGGGCAAAAAAAAGCGCACTCAGCACACTCAGTGCGCGCCATCTCTTGTTTTTCGCCGCTTGCGTCCCTATAAATCAAATCTGTTATTGGCTAACTGGGCAACATCATGACCCGACATTTTGACTATATCGCCATCGGTGGCGGCAGCGGCGGTATCGCCAGCGTTAACAGAGCTGCCAGCTACGGTAAAAACTGTGCAATTGTTGAAGCGAAAGCTTTAGGCGGCACTTGTGTTAATGTCGGTTGCGTACCGAAAAAAGCCATGTGGTTTGCAGGTCAGATTGCCGATGCGCTGAAGCTGGCGCCGGATTATGGCTATGACGTGCAGGCTCCTGCTTTAGACTGGGGCCGGCTGGTGCAAAGCCGCGAAGCGTATATCTCACGCATTCACGGCTCTTACGAACGCGTGCTGGGTAAAAACCAAATCACCGTGATCAAAGGTTTTGCCCGTTTTGTTGATGCTCATACCATTGAAGTCGACGGCGAACTTTACAGCGCCGACCATATCAGCATCGCCACCGGCGGCGTACCGGCCTGGCCGGCCATTCCAGGGGCCGACCTTGGCATCGACAGTGACGGCTTTTTTGCGCTGGACCATTGCCCGAAACGCGTCGCCGTCGTCGGTGCCGGTTATATCGCGGTGGAA
Organism: uncultured Chromatiaceae bacterium; assembly: GCA_965650755.1. Classification (GTDB taxonomy): domain Bacteria; phylum Pseudomonadota; class Gammaproteobacteria; order Enterobacterales; family Alteromonadaceae; genus Pararheinheimera. Next base: position 9,873 of record CBFGPY010000030.1, read on the forward strand.
ATTGCCGGCGTATTGCAGGCGCTTGGCAGTGAAACGCATTTACTGGTGCGTCACGACAAAGCGCTGCGTAGTTTTGACACCATGCTGTCCGACACTTTACATCAGCTGATGCAGCACAACGGCATTCAGGTGCATTCACATACTGAAGTGACAGCTGTCAGCCGCGAAGCCGATGGCTCTTTACTGTTGCAACTCAATACCGGCCATGCGCTGCAGGTTGATTGCCTGATTTGGGCTATTGGCCGCACGCCGAATACACAAAATCTGAATCTGGCTGCCGCTGGCGTCGAAACTGATGCGCAGGGTTTTATTCCGACCGACAAATACCAGAACACCAATGTGCCGGGCATTTATGCCATCGGCGATAACACCGGCCGGCTGGCCTTAACACCGGTTGCAGTCGCCGCAGGCCGGCGTTTATCCGAGCGCTTGTTTAACGGTAAAACCGATGAGCACCTGAACTACGACTTAGTGCCCACTGTGGTGTTTTCCCACCCGCCGATTGGCACTGTAGGCAAAACTGAGGCCGAAGCCCGCGCGGAATATGGCGATGCTGCGGTCAAAGTCTATAACAGCGAATTCACGGCGATGTACCGCGCCCTGACCTCGCACCGCGAACCAACCCGGATGAAACTGGTCTGTGCCGGCCCAGAGCAAAAAGTGGTAGGCCTGCATGTAATAGGCTACGCCGCTGACGAGATGCTGCAAGGCTTTGCCGTCGCCATCAAAATGGGCGCGACTAAAGCCGATTTTGATAATTGTGTGGCTATTCATCCAACCAGCGCCGAAGAGTTTGTGACAATGCGCTGATAAATAGTCTTCTGTGCCCAAATCAGGTTGCAGTTCTGCCAATGCCAGCTAGCTTTGAAGAGCTAGCTCTGAAGAGAGAGCCGGCTGGCAGCAATTTCAACCAGGGGCACGACAATGGATATCAAGGACGGTGAGTTTCAGGGCGGAGCCTCAGGTGCGGGCGTCACCACTTTGGGTCAGGTGATGATCGAACGGGAAAAAACCAAAAGATTATTAATTGGCGCCTCTTGTGTGTTTCTGATCATCGCCGCATTAGTGCTGGTGTTTGCGCCAGCTGAAAAACAACAACTGTCTTATATTCTGGGTGCTGCGTTGCTGCTGATGGCAATGGGCGCAATAGGCGCCACCCGCTTTAAAATTACAGTTCCAGGTATCAGTATTGATACTCAGGCTTCGGCCGGGCAATCGACAGAAAAACCGCCACAGCCACGACCGCCGGTTGCCTGATGTCAGCATTGATTGCAGTTGTCTGTAACTCTCGGTGCCTGAACAGCACTGCAACATTCCGCCATTAAAAACTCCAGCAGCCGGCTCATCGCTGTAAACTCCAGCTTGCACCATAAAGTGCGGCCATCGCGGGTTTGTTGCATCAGGCCGACTTTACTCATCCGGCTTAAATGATGCGACAAGGTCGAACCCGGG
>CBFGPY010000031.1:0-11318 GCA_965650755.1 uncultured Chromatiaceae bacterium
CATGGCGTTGGCCGCGTTGTAGGCCCACTTGAGGTTCTGCGCCGTGATCAGCACTTTTTTGCTGTCGAGGTTTTGCACCGGGTGGTTACCACCGTGGTGACCAAATTTCATCTTCAGTGTTTTAGCACCACTGGCGAGCGCCAATAACTGGTGACCGAGGCAAATACCAAACACCGGAATGTCGGTTTCAAGGAAAGTTTTAATAGCTTCGATGGCATAAGTACAAGGCGCCGGATCGCCCGGGCCATTGGACAGGAAGATACCATCCGGATTTAAGGCTAACACTTCAGCAGCAGGTGTTTGTGCCGGAACGATAGTCAGACGACAGCCACGGTCAACCAACATACGTAAAATATTGCGTTTCACACCAAAATCGTAAGCAACGACGTGAAATGCTGACTCAGGCGCTGCCTTGTGGCCTTGTCCCAGCGCCCAGCTGCCTTCGGTGAAACTATATGCAGTTTTCACTGTAACTTCTTTCGCCAGATCCATGCCAGACAAACCAGGGAAACTACGCGCCAGTTCCAGTGCTTTGGCTTCGTCGATATCACCCGCCATCAGACAACCATTTTGTGCGCCTTTTTCCCGCAGGATGCGGGTCAGTTTACGGGTGTCGATGTCGGCGATGCCGAGAACATTATGATCTTTGAGGTATTGACTAAGGGAACGTTGATTGCGGAAATTAGAAGCAAGAAGCGGAAGGTCACGAATAATCAGGCCTTTGGCCCAGACTCTGCCGGATTCCTCATCTTCATCATTGGTTCCGGTATTACCAATGTGGGGATAGGTCAAAGTGACCATTTGTTCTGCATACGAAGGGTCGGTCAGGATCTCCTGATACCCGGTCATTGAAGTATTAAACACCACTTCACCAACCGACACACCTTCAGCGCCAATGGCTGTACCACGAAATACGGTGCCGTCTTCCAGTACGAGCAGGGCGGACTTAGTCAAGATAACCTCCAAACAGCAAAAAACGGGCGTAAAATGCTGCTGTTTTACCACCCGTTTTGACCCAGAAATTGTGTACTCAGTTCTGCCTAGGCAAACCTGCTTATTCTAGGCCATTTGCGCTCTTTGGTCTAACTATTTTTTGGATTTTTGCGAAAATAACGGCTTTATCACAAATTTGCTCTAAAAATGCCAAAAATCTATGTTAAGTCAGCCAAACCCAACACTTGTTGCATAGAATAAAGTCCAACCTGTTGATTTTTCAACCAGAGCGCAGCCCGGAGCGCACCTTGGGCAAAAGTATTGCGGCTGGAGGCTTTATGGCTGATTTCCAGCCTTTCGCCTATATCCGCAAACAGGGCTGTATGGTCGCCAATGATGTCCCCACCGCGCACTGTGGCAAAGCCGATGGTCTGCTGATCGCGCTCTCCCGTGATACCTTCGCGGCCATACACAGCGCACTCTTTTAAATCCCGGCCAATCGCTTTGGCGATACTATTGCCGATGGCAAGGGCTGTGCCGCTCGGAGCATCCTTTTTAAAGCGGTGATGGGCTTCGATAATTTCGATATCCGCACTCTGCCCCATCACCCGCGCTGCGGTTTGTACTAAATGCAGCAGCAAATTGACGCCAACACTCATATTCGGCGCCCAGACAATCGGAATAACCTTACTGGCCGCCTGAACTTCGGCATACTGAGCATCCGTCAGCCCCGTCACGCCAATCACCATGGCTTTTTTCGCCGCCACCGCCAGCTGCAGATGCGCCAGCATGGCTTCCGGCATGGTGAAATCAACCCAGACATCGGCTGTTTCCACAGCTGCCAGACAGGTTTCAGTCAATGGCAGCTGTAATTTACCGCAGCCAGCCAGTTCGCCGGCATCAGTACCGGTCAGCTCAGAACCAACGCGTACAGTGGCGGCAGTCAGATTTAATTGTTGTTCTTTTGCTACTGTAACTAAAGCGCGGCCCATACGGCCATTGGCCCCAAAGATGCCAATTGAAGTCATTTGTGAATTCCTGTATCGCCAAAATGGCAGTCCAGACCGCCATAATTAAAAAAGTGGCTTATTAAAGCAAAAAAATGGCGGCGGCTCTAATCAAATTTGCAGAGATCTACGCTTGTGTCGTATCTGCTACCCGTACATCCTGTACATAAAAAAAATTGCCAGGAGCAATTTTCAACAACGCAACGCGTTGGCCTGAAAGGTGAGCGCCAAGGATGGCGCGAATAAAAAATTGCCTGGAGCAATTTTCAACAACGCAACGCGTTGGCCTGAAAGGTGAGCGCCAGGGATGGCGCGAATAAAAAAACGCACCCCGGAGGGTGCGTAAGTCAGACAACAACATCCACTCAGTCGGTGTGTTGGTCTGTTTAGTTGTAACGAATTCGCGAAAAGCGCAATTTATTTCAGCAAAGGCTGCAATTGGTCTTGTTGCGCCAGTAAATCCAGATACAAACGCAGCTGATTTTCAGCGCGCTGTAAATTGTGATTTGGCCTGTGCACAGCAAAATAACAATCACCGTTTAAGTGGTCGGCCAAAAAGCGGATACCAATCATCAGACACATCACTTTGGCGCCAAGCCACAAACTTTGTCGCTCGGCCGGCGTGATGATACCGGCCAATCCTTGCAGATAGCCTTGCGCTAACGCGGTGAAAATCTCCGGACGGATGCGCACCGCTGCCGGATTTAACGAATCTTCCGGCTCTGGCGAGCAGCAGGTGCGCACCATATCGCCAAAATCAAACAGCCAATAACCCGGCATGCAGGTATCCAAGTCGATAGCGGCAATACCACGCCCTTGCGTATCGGAATACAGCATATTGTTGATCTTAGTGTCATTGTGGCAAACCCGGCGCGGCAGTGCTGCGCAGACAGCTTCAAGCTCTGCCACAAGAGTGCGCTGCGACAGGCAATAATTTAGCAAATCCTGACAACCAGCAAGCCGGCCGGCTTTGTTTTGTGCGGCTGCGTCGTCCAGCTGTCGGAAACGAAACGCCAGATTGTGAAAATCCGGAATCACGGTATGTAGGTCATCAGCCGGGAAGTCGGCCAAGGCGGCGGCAAACTGGCCAAAGGTCAGCGCTGCGGCAAACGCCTGCTCGGCGGTGTCGACCACTTCGATGCTTCGGCCGCCGTCAATAAAGGCTAACGCGCGTAAATCAGCTGAAACTCCACTTAAATACTGGCCATCAAGTCGCGGCTGCTGACGCAGGATCTGCAGCGGATATTGGCCTTCTGCCTGCTTTTTCTCCAGATGCTGTTCAATCCGCAGCGCATTGTCGACCAGCTGCTGTGGCGACGGGAAAATCTGCGTATTGATTTGCTGAAGAATGAGTCTTTGTTTCGCATTTTCAACAAGATAAGTCCGATTAATATGGCCATTGCCAAACACCCTGACCGAAGCATCCGCTGAAAACTGATAAGCAGCCAATACATCGGCTGGCAATAATGACGACACCGCAGCTGCGGCTGATTCAACTGACATAGAACTTACCTGATTGACGGCCCACACACGATGAGAGCAAGCCGGCTATTGTGCTTGATTAGATTTTATTGTCAAAAAAACTGCCGAGCGCAGCTAAATCGGCAGGATACGTGATCCCCTGCCAGGCCTCTGCCGAGACTTTCACGCTAAGTTGTTGCCCCTGCTGCAGCGCCTGATCCACCGCATACGGTAAATAAGATTCAGCTTTTTCGTCGGGACCGGCCTGAAAAAACTGCTGCAACTGGGTTTCCAGCCGCGTCAGCAGGTTTGGAGTAAAACCCCAGATATTCATCGACACCAACTGCTGTCCGGACAATGGCTGGCGTACACCTTGTGGATCTAACCCACTGAGCCCGCCATCCGCGCCGGCATGGATCTCAGTCCACTCAGCGACCTTTAACAACAAGCCGTTTTCTACCTGACAACAACCACGGTTCACCCCGCCATGCTCCGATAAAGTCAGCGCCAGTGGATAAGCCACCATGGCCCAGTTGTCGCCCGGAGTAGAAAAATGCTGCACTAACTGAAGCATCGCATCGGCACCATAATAGTCATCGGCGTTGATGACGATAAAAGGCTGCATTAGCTGCCGGCGAGCTGTCCAGACCGCATGCGCTGTACCCCAGGGTTTGGTTCTGGCAACAGTTGGCAGGGCGCAACCTGCAGGAATGTCGTCAAGGTGCTGCACAACGAACTCAACTGTCAAATCCGTCGGAAAAGCAGGCAACACTTGTTCCGTGAACAATTGTTGTAAGTTCTGCCTGATCACCAACACCAGCTGGCGGACACCGGCGCGGTATGCGTCCATCACGCTGAAGTACAACAAAGGCCGGCCGGTATTACCGACCGTCGCCAGCTGTTTATCACCGCCAAAACGACTGCCCATGCCACCGGCGAGCACTAATAATGAAACCGCAGCAGCCATAGCTGGTGTTCTCCTGCCTGAATAAAACAGCGCCGGCTAACCGGCGCTTATTAACACTTTAACAACAATGTACCACAGTTCTGGCTGCACCGTCAGCAAAGCGCCTGTTACAAGGCCCCTTTTATAAAGCACGCTGCAAAATGTGCGAAACCACTTCAGGTGTGATATCGCCGTGTTCACCTAACCGCTCAGCTTTTAACTCGGTCAGCTTCGCGACAACAGCCGCCTTGGCGTCAGCGTTGATGCCATAGTCGGCCAACCGGGTCGGCACGCCCATTTGCTCAAAAAACGCCCGGGTATGACTGATGGTTTCATCAATCAGGCGCTCTTCGTCCTGATGTTGCAGATTAAACACGCGGCGGCCGTACTGTAATAACTTCTCGCGCTTTTGCTCACGCTGTTGCTGCATTACTGCCGGCAGTACTATGGCCAGCGTCTGGGCGTGATCCAGGCCATATAAAGCTGTCAGCTGATGGCCAATCATATGAGTTGACCAGTCCTGTGGCACACCAACACCAATCAGGCCGTTTAACGCCATCGTCGCAGTCCACATCAGATTGGCGCGGATGTTGTAATCCTGCGGCGCGGCTATCGCCTTGGGGCCGAACTCCAGCAAAGTCAGTAACAACCCCTCAGCAAACCGGTCCTGCACTGCAGCACCAACCGGATAAGTCAGGTATTGCTCCATCACGTGGATGTAAGCATCAACCACGCCATTAGCAAGTTGTTTGGCCGGTAACGAATAAGTCACTGTCGGGTCCAGTACGGCAAATTGCGGGTATACCAAAGGGCTGCCAAAAGACAATTTTTGCTGCGTCGCCTGTTTGGTGATGACGGCAAAGCCATTACTTTCAGAGCCGGTGGCCGGCAACGTCAGCACACACCCCAACGCCACAGCGGCTTTTAACTTCACCGGTTTACTGAGGATATCCCAGCCATCGCCTTGATAACGGGCAGCAGCTGCGATGTATTTAGTGCCATCAACCACACTGCCGCCGCCAACAGCCAGCAGGAAATCAATTTGTTCGGCATGCACCAGCGCCACCGCTTTGCTCAGGGTTTCGTAGCTTGGGTTCGGCTCAATACCGCCAAATTCAAACACTGTGAAATCTTTGAGCGCCGTTTTGACCTGGTCATAGACGCCGTTATGCTTGATAGAGCCGCCACCATAAGTCAATAACACCCTAGCACCAGCCGGCACTAACTGCTTCAGTTCTTTGATCTGGCCTTCGCCAAACACAATACGGGTCGGATTCTGGAAGGTAAAATTCAGCATAACGGGCTCCGGCAATGGTGAGACAAAGTGGAAAACTTTAGATCGCTCAGACAGATATGGTCGCGTTGTGACGTATTTCAAGGGAAAAAATTCGGCATTTGCGGCAAATTGCGGTAAAACATCGTTATAAGCAAGTCCTAATTCATATTGACAGGCCTTCTGGACGTCCTTATATTCCGCAAAATTATTAAAAACATAAAAGTAATTAAATTAACCAAGATTGCTCCGGTGTCAGATTGACACCGGCATTTGATACCGAGGTTTAGCATGTCCGGATTTGCCGTCGGCGCCAAACGGTCTTTGTTGCCGTTATTGCTGTTTGTTTCGTTATTTTTAGGTACTGGCCTTTACCTGCAAAGTCAGGGCGTGGCTTATGCGTTTTATCAGCTGCCTGGGCCCGTCGCTATCCTGCCGGCGCTGGTGCTGGCCGTCTGGTTACACCGCGCCCCGCTGACCGAATCTATTGATTTATTGGTAAAAGGCGCCGGTAACAGCAACATTATCACCATGTGTATCATCTATTTGCTAGCTGGTGCTTTTGCCACTGTCGCCCAAGCCACTGGTGGTGTGGATGCTGTTGTGAATGCCGGTTTAAGTCTGGTCCCGGCCAGCCTGATTTTACCCGGCTTGTTTGTGATTTCCGCCGTCGTTGCCACAGCGATGGGCACCTCGATGGGGACAATCGGTGCTTTGGCTCCCATCGCCGTTGGCCTGTCACAACAAGCGCAAATTGAACCCGCATTGATGGCTGGTGCTTTACTCAGCGGAGCCATGTTTGGTGACAATCTGTCGATTATCTCAGATACCACAATTGCATCAACCCGTACCCAAGGTGCGGAAATGAAAGATAAATTCCGCGAAAACCTGAAGATTGCGACGCCGGCCGCCGTGCTGACTGTGTTGTTGTTTGCCGGACTTGCCACGACTGATCAGGTGATCGAAGCCAAAGCTTTCAGCTGGAGCGGTGTATTTCCTTATGCGGCAATTTTGATTTTAGCAATCGCGGGAATGAACGTGTTTGCAGTATTACTTCTGGGGATAGTGCTTGCTGCGCTGCAAGGTGTGTTTTTTGCAGATTATGCCGTGGCAAACCTTGGCAAAGATATTTTTAAAGGTTTTGGCAGCATGCAGGAGATTTTCCTGCTGTCGATGTTTGTCGGTGCTTTGGGTGAATTTGTCAAAGCTCAGGGCGGTCTCGCCTGGATCGCTGGTGTCATTGACAGGCTGGCAAAACGACTGACGCTGGCTGGTAATAAAGCCCAGCAGCTGGCTATTGCAACCCTGGTGTTTATCAGCAACCTCTGTATCGCCAACAACACAGTGGCAATTGTACTGGCCGCCGATGTCAGCCGCGATTTAGCAGAACACCATGAGATCAGTCCAAAGCGCAGTGCCAGTTTACTCGATATCTTTTCTTGCATCAGTCAGGGCCTGGTGCCTTATGGCGCGCAGGCGTTGTTATTAGGTGCCAGCTTCAGCCTGTCGCCCTGGGATGTGGTCACGCAAAGTTATTACTGTCTGATTTTACTGGCGGTTGCATTAGGCGTCATTTTACTGCGCCCGGCACGCGGTCACTGACAGACGAATTGAGGTAGCACTCAGACAAAAAATCCCGCAACCGCGGGATTTTTTATTGTTGAAGAGTCGAACAATGCTATTTATTGCAGGCCGGTAATCCGCCACTCGCTTTACGTTGCTGATACTCGGCATCTGCCTTTGGCATATTCTTTTGCAGCGCTTTAATCCGGTTTTCCGGCACCGGGTGGCTCGACAGGATCTGCGGTGTGCCGCCACTGCCTTGTTTTGCCATGTTTTGCCAAAGCTTGACCGACTCCTCCGGTTTAAAGCCGGCTTTTGCCATCAGATCCAGACCAATTAAGTCTGCTTCTGATTCATGCACCCGGCTAAATGGCAAAATCACGCCAACCTGAGCGCCTAAACCAAAAGCGGTCGACAGCTCGGTCTTAAAGCGGGTATCCATCGCGCTCAGCGCCACATCGGCCACACCTAAAGTAGCCTGCACCGCCTGATTACTGGATAAACGCTCGTTGGAATGACCCGACATCACGTGGGCGATTTCATGGCCGATGACTGCAGCCAGCTGATGCTGATTCTCTGCAACCAGCAGCAGGCCGGTGTACACACCGATTTTGCCACCGGGCAGCGCAAAAGCATTGACCTGGTCGCTGTCAAACACCACGATTTCCCATGGGTTTTGCTGATACTTTGCTGGCGTGACACTCAGTACCTGCTTGGCCACGCACTGCACATACTGATTGATTTTTTTGTCTTTATTCACCGGCGTTTTGGCTTTCAGATCTTCAAAAGTCTGAATGCCCATTTTATTGACCTGAGTTTGGTCAAATAACATCAGTTGCGGCCGGCCGGTCGGTGACTCGGCACAGGCGGTTAAACCGAGCGCAAGTAACACACCGGTCCAGAGCATGCATGGTTTTTTCATCAGAAATCCTGTTCGTAAAAAAACTTCAATTTTATCGCCTCGCAAAACAACACCGCCAGCAGAGCTGGCGGTGTCAGAATCACAGATTAACCGGTTAAATCGTCAAAAAACTTCTTCACACCATCGAAGAAGCCCTTGGACTTCGGTCTGTGAGTGGCTTCACTGTCACCTGCCCAGCTTTCATCGAGCTGACGCAGCAAGTCTTTTTGTTTTTCAGACAAATTGACTGGTGTTTCGACCACCACTTTACAGACTAAATCACCGACGCCGCCACCGCGTACCGACTGCACGCCTTTGTCACGCAGGCGGAACATTTTGTCGGTCTGAGTTTCGGCCGGGATCTTCAGTTTGACGCGGCCATCCAGCGTCGGCACGTCAATTTCACCGCCAAGGGCGGCTATTGAGAAACTGATCGGCACTTCACAGGCCAGATTATTGCCGTCACGGACAAAAATCGGGTGATCTTTGACATGCACCTGCACATACAAGTCACCGGCCGGTGCGCCATGCATCCCCGCTTCGCCTTCGCCGGTCAGCCGAATGCGATCGCCGGTGTCGACACCTGCCGGGATCTTCACTTTCAGCATCTTGGTCTTTTCGACGCGGCCTTCGCCATGACATTTTGGACATGGTTCCGGGATGATCTTGCCGCGGCCATTACAGGTTGGACAGGTTTGCTGTACGGCAAAAAAACCCTGCCGCATCGTGACCTGACCATGGCCCTGACAGGTGCCACAAGTCTTGGCTGAAGTGCCTTTTTTCGCACCTGAGCCGTCACAGGTATCACAAGACACCAGCGTCGGCACTTTAATCTCCAGCTCTTTGCCTTTGACTGCTTCTTCCAGGCTTAATTCAAGGTTGTAGCGCAGATCAGAACCGCGCTGAGCCCGTTGACCACCACCGCCACCACGGCGGCCACCGCCGAAAATGTCGCCAAACACGTCACCGAAAATGTCACCAAAATCAGCACCACCACCGCCAAAGCCACCGGCACCGCGGTTCGGATCGACACCGGCGTGGCCGTACTGGTCATATGCAGCGCGTTTCTGGTCGTCGTTCAGGATCTCGTAGGCTTCCTGAACTTCTTTGAATTTCTCTTCCATGGCTTTATCGCCCTGCGTTCTATCAGGGTGATATTTCATCGCCAGGCGCTTATAAGCCTTTTTAATCTCTTTTTCGTCGGCGCCTTTGCTGACGCCCAACACTTCGTAATAATCACGCTTTGACATAATGCTGCTTCAACTGTTCAGGGTCAGCGGATAAACAAGCGACCGCCGGGGCGGTCGCTTTTACTGTTCAGAAGACCGCAGCTTAATGCTTTGGTCTTACCAAGACAACGCTTACTTGTTGTCTTTGACTTCTTCAAACTCAGCGTCGACCACATCATCGTTGGCGTTTTTGGCATTGCCTGCCTCAGCACCCGGATTATGTTGTTGCGCAGCAGCCTGCAGTTTTTGTGCAGCCTGTACCAGCGCCTGAGTTTTTGCTTCGATTTCAGCTTTGTCGCTACCTTTGATCACGCTTTCCAGCGCGCTGATAGCAGCTTCAATCTCTTGTTTGTCGTTGGTCGCAAGGTTCGCACCCGCTTCTTCCACCTGTTTACGGGTAGCGTGGACCAGCGCATCAGCCTGGTTACGGGTTTGCACCAACTCTTCAAACTTCTTGTCTTCTTCCGCGTTCAGTTCAGCATCGCGAACCATACGCTGGATTTCGTCATCAGTCAGACCTGAAGACGACTTGATGGTGATCTTCTGCTCTTTACCTGTGTCTTTGTCTTTAGCAGACACGTGCAGAATACCGTCAGCATCCAGGTCAAAAGTCACTTCGATTTGTGGCTCGCCACGGCGCGCCGGACGAATGCCTTCTAAGTTAAACTGACCCAAAGACTTGTTAGCAGACGCTTGTTTACGCTCACCCTGCAGCACGTGAATCGTTACGGCAGACTGGTTGTCTTCGGCTGTAGAGAAAGTTTGCGACTTCTTCGTTGGAATTGTCGTGTTTTTCTCAATCAGCGCAGTCATCACGCTGCCCATGGTCTCGATACCCAGCGACAGTGGCGTCACGTCCAGCAGTAATACGTCAGTCACGTCACCCGACAGTACCGCGCCCTGGATAGCTGCACCAACAGCAACAGCTTCGTCAGGGTTCACGTCTTTACGTGGATCTTTGCCGAAGAAGGCTGTCACAGCTTCCTGCACTTTTGGCATCCGGGTCTGACCGCCGACCAGAATGATGTCGTCGATTTCACCGACTGACAGATCTGCATCTTTCAGCGCTTGTTTCAGCGGCTCAATAGTGCGGCTGATCAAATCTTCCACCAGCGCTTCCAGTTTGGCGCGTGTCACTTTGATGTTCAGGTGTTTTGGACCTGTGGCATCAGCAGTGATGTATGGCAGATTCACTTCTGTCTGAGACGCAGACGACAGCTCAATTTTGGCTTTTTCTGCTGACTCTTTCAGACGTTGCATGGCCAGCGGGTCGTTCCGCAGGTCAATGCCCTGTTCTTTTTTGAACTCGTCGACCAGGTAATTGATCAGGCGTGAGTCAAAGTCTTCACCACCTAAGTGCGTGTCACCGTTGGTCGACAGTACTTCGAACGTTTGCTCGCCATCGACATCGTCGATTTCGATGATCGAGATATCAAATGTACCGCCACCTAAGTCGTACACTGCGATTTTGGTGTCGCCTTTTTTCTTGTCCATGCCGTAAGCAAGGGCAGCAGCTGTTGGCTCGTTGATGATCCGTTTAACTTCCAGACCCGCGATGCGGCCGGCGTCTTTGGTCGCCTGACGCTGTGCGTCATTGAAGTAAGCTGGTACTGTGATAACCGCTTCAGTCACTGGCTCGCCCAGATAATCTTCAGCTGTTTTCTTCATCTTTTTCAGCACTTCAGCAGAAATTTGTGGTGCAGCTAATTTTTTGCCTTTCACTTCAACCCAGGCGTCGCCATTGTCCGCACGGGTGATTTGGTATGGCATGATTTTGATGTCACGCTGTACTTCGGCGTCTTCGAAACGACGGCCGATCAGACGTTTAATCGCAAACAAAGTATTTTTCGGGTTGGTAACTGCCTGACGTTTTGCCGGCTGGCCAACCAAAACTTCACCATCTTCGGCGTAAGCGATGATAGAAGGTGTGGTACGCGCGCCTTCGGCGTTTTCAATCACGCGTGGCTGGTCGCCATCAAGGATTGCCACACAGCTGTTAGTTGTA